>JAQGOT010000609.1 GCA_028293465.1 Pedosphaera sp.
GCCACGAGCGGCTTTCGGTTCACCCCGCAGCGCCAGCACGTTTACAGCGTGTTGCTGGAAAAGCGGGATCATCCCACGGTCGAAGAGGTCTTCATGCGGGCCAAACAGGGGATGCCGGATATTTCCATGGCCACGGTTTATAACTGCTTGGACGCGCTGGTGAAGTGCGATTTGATCCGCCATGTGAATTTGGACCGCGCCGCCACGCGGTATTGTCCGAACATGAAGGAGCATTGCCACTTCCATTGTGACGACTGCGGCGGCATATACGATATTGATTTTACTGCGGGTGCGGAGCGCGGCGGCCTGGACGTGCCGGATGGCTTCCAGGTGAAGTTGTATGACATCTCACTCCGCGGAACCTGCCGGAATTGCGCCGGCAAGGTGAGAAACTGATTCACCGCCAACTACTGACCATTTTTTTATGAGCACGGCTACTGAGACCATCGAGGAATTTGTAAATAAGGAGTATCAATACGGGTTCACCACGAACGTCGATACCGACAAGATTGCCCCCGGACTGAGCGAGGACGTTGTCCGCCTGATTTCGGCCAAAAAGAACGAGCCAAAGTTCATGCTCGACTGGCGTTTGAAGGCGTATCGCCACTGGCTGACCATGACGGAGCCCAAGTGGCAGAAGGCGCACTATCCGCCCATCGATTACCAGGCCTCCATTTATTACGCCGCCCCCAAGCCGAAGAAGGTCCTGGGCAGCCTCGACGAAGTGGATCCGGAAGTGTTGAAGACCTTCGACAAGCTCGGCATCTCGCTCAACGAACAAAAGCGGCTGACGGGCGTGGCGGTGGACGCGGTCGTGGACAGCGTTTCCGTGGCCACCACGTTCTCCAAGGAACTCGCGAAGCAGGGGATCATTTTTTGTTCCTTTACGGATGCCGTCCAGAAGCACCCCGAGCTGGTCGAGAAATATCTCGGCTCCGTGGTGCCTTACACCGACAATTTTTTCGCGGCCCTGAACGCGGCGGTCTTCAGCGACGGTTCGTTTTGTTACATCCCCAAAGGGGTGCGTTGCCCGATGGAGCTTTCGACCTACTTCCGCATCAACACCGCCAACACCGGGCAGTTCGAGCGCACGCTCATCGTGGCTGAAGAAGGCGCTTACGTCAGTTACCTCGAAGGTTGCACCGCGCCGATGCGCGATGAAAACCAGTTGCACGCGGCCGTCGTCGAATTGGTCGCGTTGGGCAAAAAGTCCGAGATCAAGTATTCGACCGTCCAAAACTGGTATCCCGGCGACAAGAACGGCAAGGGCGGCATCTATAATTTCGTGACCAAGCGCGGCAAGTGCCTGGGCGAAAGTTCCAAGATTTCCTGGACGCAGGTCGAAACCGGTTCGGCGATCACCTGGAAATATCCCAGCGTCATTCTGCAGGGCGACAATTCCTTCGGCGAATTTTACTCGGTGGCGCTGACCAACAACATGCAGCAGGCCGACACCGGCACCAAGATGATCCACATCGGCAAGAACACCCGCAGCACCATTGTTTCCAAGGGTATCTCCGCAGGCCGCGGCCAGAACAGCTATCGCGGCCTGGTGAAAATCATGAAGAACGCGACCGGCGCGCGGAATTTCTCGCAGTGCGATTCCCTGCTCCTCGGCGACAAGTGCGGCGCGCACACGTTCCCCTACATCGAGGTGAAGAACACCTCCTCCCAGGTGGAACATGAGGCCTCGACTTCCAAGATCGGCGAGGACCAAATTTTCTATTGCAACCAGCGCGGCATCTCGACGCAGGACGCGGTGAACATGATTGTGAACGGTTTTTGCAAGGAAGTGTTCCGCGAGCTGCCGATGGAATTTGCGGTGGAAGCGCAAAAACTGCTGGGCGTCAGCCTGGAAGGCAGCGTTGGCTAAGGCGATCCTTGCCGTCATAGCCGGATTAAAAAGGGCGCGAAAGCCGCCTTTCTCGATTTAACAATTATTCAGAAATACGAACGACCATGTTACAAATCACAAATTTACACGCCGGCGTTGACGACAAGAAAATCCTCAAGGGCATCAACCTGACCATCAACCCCGGCGAAGTCCACGCCGTCATGGGGCCCAACGGCAGCGGCAAGAGCACGCTGGCAGCCATCCTGGCCGGGCGCGATGGCTATGACGTGACCGCGGGCCAGGTGCTTTATAACGGCAAGGACCTGCTCGACATGGATCCCGAAGTGCGCGCCCGTGAAGGCGTTTTTCTCGCCTTCCAGTATCCGGTGGAAATTCCCGGCGTGAACAGCACCTACTTTCTGAAAGCCGCGCTCAACGAGGTGCGCAAGCACAAGGGCGAGCCCGAGCTCGACGCGATGGAATTCCTCGCCGTGGTGAAGCAGAAGATGAAGCTGCTGGAACTCAACGAGGATTTGTTGAAGCGTCCGGTGAACGAAGGCTTTTCCGGCGGAGAAAAGAAGCGGAACGAAATTTTCCAGATGGCCGTGCTCGAGCCCAAGCTGGCGATCCTCGATGAAACCGATTCCGGTCTCGACATCGACGCGCTGAAAATTGTCGCGGCTGGCGTCAACAAGCTCAAGCGCCCGGACAACGCCCAACTCGTCATCACCCATTACCAGCGGTTGCTGGACTATATCATCCCTGACTTCGTGCATGTGCTCTACAACGGCCGCATCGTCCGCACCGGGACGAAGGAACTGGCGCTGGAGTTGGAAGAAAAGGGTTACGATTGGATCATCCAGCACGAGACCGTCGGGGCGTAAGCGTAAAGCTGTAGTTGGTTTTTGGACGTTTCCGGTTGGCGGCGGTTTGACCCCGTCGTCACGACAGGCTATGCTGAATTCGAAAGAGGCAGGCCATGAGCAATCCCGAAAAATACGATGCCATCATCATCGGCGGGGGCAAAGGCGGGAAAACCTTGGCCGTTTATCTGGGCAGGAATAATTACAAAACCGCCCTGCTGGAGCGGGACAGCCAGATGATCGGCGGTTCGTGCATCAATCTTGCCTGCATCCCCACAAAAACCTTCATCGCCAGCGCGCGACTCGTCCATTCAATCCGGCGCGCCCGGGAGTATGGCCTTAAGGTTGACGGCCTCACGATCGAATGGCCCGCCGTGCAAAAGCGCGTGCAGGACGTCGTGGCGGAAATGCGCGCGTTGAACCACAAGAATTTTACCTCGTCGCCGAGTCTGGATTTCATATTGGGTACGGGCCGGTTTGCCGGCCCGCATGAGGTCGAAGTCCTGCAAAACGACGGGCTGACACGCCGGTTGACCGCCGAACGCATTTTCATCGACACCGGAACCCGCCCCGCGATGCCGAACATTCCCGGCCTCCAAGAAATAACGCCGCTCAACAGCGAAACCATCCAGCGATTGAACGCGGTGCCGGCCAGGCTCCTCATTCTCGGGGGTGGCTACGTCGGTGTCGAGTTTGCGCAAATGATGCAACGCTTCGGCAGCCAGGTCACCGTCGTCGAACGAGGCAGCCTGATTCTGGGGCGCGAGGATACTGATGTCGCGGAGACGCTCGCGGCCTGTTTGAAGGAGGAGGGAATCGAGATCCATCTCCATGCCGACATCGAACGGATTCGCAAATCTCCCCAAGGCGGGATCAGCGCCACATTTCGCACTCCTGAGGGCGCGAACCAATGGGTCGGCTCCGAGATTTTGGTCGCCCTGGGGCGCTCGCCGGTGACGGCGGACCTGGCCCTGGCCAATGCCAGGGTGGAGACGAACGCCGGGGGCTTCATTAAAGTGAACGACCGGCTGGAAACCAGCGTGCCGGGCATCTGGGCCATCGGCGACGTCAGCGGCGGACCGCAATTCACGCACGCGTCGCTCGACGATTTTCGAATCATCCGTGATAACGTTTTCGGCAACGGTTCCCGGTCCAGGGCGGATCGGTATGTGCCCTCAACCCTGTTCACGGAGCCCGAACTGGCGCACATCGGCTTAACAGAAAGGGAAGCTGCGGAGCGCGGAGTTGAGTTTCAGGTGCTGAAGGTTCCAATCACGCCGCTGACCGTGCCGCGAGCCAAAACCACCGGTCAACTCCAGGGACTTTTGAAAGCCGTGGTCGAAAAATCCACCAAGCGCATTCTGGGTTGCACCCTTCTGGCGGCGGACGCTGGTGAAATGATCGGGACGGTCCAGATGGCCATGATCGCCAAACTCCCCGCCACCGCGCTCCGGGACGCGGTGCTCACACACCCCACCATGGTCGAAGGCTTTAACGCGCTCTTCGCCGGGCTTTAAGCTCCTCCCAAACTGCGGCTTGCGGGTGCGGGGCGGTCAATCCAACCCCTTATTTTCTCGAGGATTCGCAACAATTTTGACTATGTCCCCCCAACCACGCTGGCTTGCTTTGAATGACAGGGCTGGTTAGGCTGCACGTTGAATGCGTCTGCTTGACCGTTATGTATTGCGTGAGTTGCTGGTCCCGCTCGGGTTTTGCCTGTGCTTCTTTCTGGTATTCTGGATTTCTTTTGATCTCTTCAGCGAGTTGGGCAATTACCAGAAGAACAACCTGTTAATCGGTGACGTGGTCGAATATTACCTGGTCAGAATCCCGGAATTCCTGGTGCTGGTCATGCCCATGGCCCTGCTGCTGGCGCTGCTCTATACCCTGACCAACCACGCGCGTTACCACGAGCTGACGGCGATGCGCGCGGCCGGCGTCAGCCTGGCGCGGATTTGCCTCCCGTATCTCAGCGTGGGATTATTCCTCAGCCTAGGCCTGCTCGCCGTCAACGAGCTTTGGGTGCCCAACAGCGCGGATAAGGCGGAGCAGATCATGAAACGCCGACTGCCCTCCAATCCCGGCGCGGTGGATAAGGAT
>JAQGOT010000610.1 GCA_028293465.1 Pedosphaera sp.
GATTTTTATGAAAATGATACCTGGACTGATCGTGGCAGCAATGCTTGCAACCGGCGTGATGGCCCAAGTGCCACCGTCGCTTCCGCCCACGCCCGAAGCTGCCCCGCAGCCCGAGGCTCCGGCACCCCAGCCGCCCGTGGCATTGCCGCCGGCCGAATTGTCCGCGCCGGTGACGAACAAGCCCGCCAAGAAGGCCACCACAACGAAGAAGAAAACGGCCAAGAAGAAGGTTCCCGCGACCAAAAAACCCGCGGTTCCAGTCGCCAAGGAAATCACCCCGGCCGCCCCGCTCATCGTGAACGAACCAGCGGAGGCCAGGCAAAACAATGTCAACATCCGCGGCCAGGCGAATATCAACAGCGAAGTGATCGCTCGTTTGAAGCAGGGTGAAACGGTCACCGTATTGGAAGAGGTGACCCTGAAGCACCCCAAGACCGATGAACCCGCCAAATGGGCGAAGATCACCCTTCCCGCCACCGCTCATGCCTGGGTGAACAAGTCTTTCCTCGATGCGAACAAAGCGGTCGTGCCGGCCAAATTGAATCTGCGCTCGGGTGCCGGCGAGAATTACAGCGTGATCGGTTTGTTGCACAAAGGTGACACCATCAAGGAAGTCGGCACGAAAGGCGATTGGACAGAAATCGAAGCCCCCGCCGGAGCTTACGCTTTCGTCGCCGCGCACCTGCTCACCCACAAGGAAGCCGCCGCCCCGGTGGTTCCGCCGGTGATCCCCGCACCGATACCGACGCCGGCACCAACCCCGGCCATCGTGGAAAATACCCAACCGGTGGTCCCCGCGCCGACCGATGTCCCGGTGGCCAGCACAACGCCTTCGCCGGTTCCACCCATCAATCCCGCGCCGGTTCCCGACCCGCTGCCGCTGCAGGACGAGACCCCGGCCCCGCCGCGCATCATTGAGCGCGAAGGCATCGTGGGCAACACCGTGAGCATCCAAGCGCCGTCGCATTATCAGCTCGAGAGTTTGGACAACGGCAAAGTGATTGATTATTTATACACGACTTCCACCAATGTTGCGTTGGGCCGTTACAAGGGCATGACTGTTCTAGTGACCGGCGAAGAAGGCTTGGATGAACGCTGGCCGAATACGCCGGTGATCACCATCCAAAAAATTCAGGTTGTGCAGTAATGCCTCCGGCCAACCTCATCGATGGGCGGGCCATTGCGGGCCAGATTCAGGATGAGGTTGCGCAACGGGCCGCTGCGTTGGCGGACCGGGGCCTCCAGCCCGGGTTAGCGTTCGTCCGGGTCGGCGAAGATCCCGCTTCTAAAGTTTACGTCGGCATGAAGGAAAAGGCCTGCGCGCAACTCGGCATTTTCTCCGAAACGCGGGTGCTTGCGCCGTCCACCACCGAAGCTGAATTGCTGGCGCTGTTGACGCAACTGAATGCCGATACCCGCATCCACGGCATTCTGGTGCAGGCACCGCTCCCCAAGCACATCCGTGAAGCGGTCGTTTACGCCACCGTCTCCCCGCAAAAGGACGTGGACGGGTTTCATCCCATGAACGTCGGCAAGTTGATGCTGGGCGATCCCTCCGGGTTTCTGCCGTGCACCCCGGCGGGAGTTCACGAATTGCTCATGCGTTCCCAGGTGCAGATCGAAGGCGCGGAAGCCGTCATCCTGGGGCGGGGGAATATTGTCGGCAAGCCCATGGCCGCGATCCTGTGCCAGAAAGGCAGGCATGCCAACGCCACCGTGACCATCTGCCATTCGCAAACCCGCGACATCAAAGCCCATTGCCGCCGCGCCGATATTTTAATTGCCGCCATGGGCGTGGCGAAATTTGTGACCGCTGACATGGTCAAGCCCGGGGCAACGGTGATCGACGTGGGCGTCAACCGGGTCACTGACCCGACCGCCAAGAGCGGCTCCCGCTTGGTGGGCGATGTGGACTTTGAAGGGGTGCAGCCGATCGCCGGGCGGATCACGCCGAATCCCGGGGGCGTGGGCCCGATGACGATTGCCATGCTGATGCAAAACACCATTCGCGCCGCCGAGTTGGCGCTGGGAGCTTCCGTAAAAAACTGACCGCGCTGATTTAACCAAACTTCTAGAACCAAACCATGCAAGCCTCACGAATTCTGCCCGATCTGCAATGTTCCCTGTTGTGTGAAGAAATCCGCCAGGAAGCGAACGGCAATTTTTTCATCATCGGGGTGATCAATTATGTCCGGGTCCCGCAACTGCCGGTGACTGCGTTCAAGCTGAGCCTGTTCAACCGTTGGACGGCCGGCGTGGGCCAGTTCACGGAAAGCGTGCGCATGATCGCGCCCGACCAGACCACGGTCATGCGCAAAAGCGAGGTGAAATTTGAGTTGAAGGATGCGGCGATGCATTCCACGAATGTCACCGTGTTTGGGCAGGTGGAGTTCAAGGTGCCGGGGAATTATTATATCGAGGTGCTGGTGGACGATGTGATGAAACTCCGTTATCCGGTGCCCCTCATCGTAACGCCCCAGCCCAATCCGAATGCGCCGCAATCGCCGGCGCCCTCCGCCTCCTGAGCCGTCCCGTAAACCTCTCGCCTCGGGCCGGGCGGGATGATAAGCTGCGCCACTGTGAAGCGCGCCGGTTCGCGGCGCGTCTGACCAGTGGATGAGCACTACGGACCAAACGCTGCCCCCGGCTTGGGAACCGCTGACACCGCGCGGTGTGGCGGCCTTTGCGGGAGCCTCCTTGCGGCGGTTGCTGCTCGTCCAGTTCATCATCGCCGTGCTCGCCGCCGCCGTGGTGGTGTGGACGTTGCAGGTAGCCTGGTTTCCCGTGGTGCGGGAGGCAATCCGCCAACTGCCGGTGAAAGGAGAAATCGCCGCCCAACAGCTCGTTTGGACCGACGCCACGCCGGTGCAACTGGCGGGCAACCATTTTCTCGGCCTGGCCGTGGACTTGAACCACGGTGGTGAGTTGGGTCGGGAAGCGCAGCTCCAGGTCGAATTTGGCCGCAAAAATGTTCGCGTGTTCTCCCTGCTGGGTTATCAAATCGTGGAATATCCGGCGGGCTGGCGGGTGGCGTTCAACCGGACTGAACTCGGGCCGTGGTGGGGTGCGTGGGAGCCGGGCATCCTGGCGGGAGCCGCGTTTGGAACGGTGGCCGGTTTGATGTTGACCTGGACGCTGTTGGCGACCCTGTATTGCCTGCCGGTGAGGTTGATCACGTTCCTGCAAAACCGGGATCTGAACCTGCGACAAAGCTGGCGGGTGGCCGGGGCGGCGTTGATGCCGGGCGCGCTGTTTCTGACGTTCGCCATTTTTTCCTACGGCCTCGATCTGGTGGATTTGATCCGGTTGGCCGGACTCGCCGGGTTGCACTTCGTGATCGGCTGGGTTTACCTGTTCATCAGTCCTTTGTTCTTGCCCCGCATCCCCGCGTTGGCGGGCGCGAAAACAAATCCCTTTGTCCCGCCCCCGGAATTGAAAAAGGAAGCGGCTGAGAAAAATCCGTCGGCGGCCGGAGAAAAACCCGCAAGTTAAACACATTCGCGTCCG
>JAQGOT010000647.1 GCA_028293465.1 Pedosphaera sp.
TGAACAGCGACTTTATCGAAAAATCCGGTAATAAATTTGAATGCCTATCCATCCCCTGATTCGAACTGAAGTGAGAGCCAACATCCTGGTTGTGAATGATCGCCCCGAACAACTGGTTGCTTTGGGCACCGTGCTGGCCGTTCTGGAGGAGAATGTCGTCATGGCCCAATCGGGCGAGGAGGCGTTGCGGCAACTGTTGCATCATGAATTCGCGGTGGTCCTCCTGGACGTCCACATGCCCGGAATGGACGGCTTCGAGACTGCCTCGCTCATCCGTCAACGCAAGCGCTCCCGCTCCACGCCCATCATTTTTGTGACGGCCCATGGGCAGGGCGATGCGCAGGTTGCCCGGAGCTATGCTTTGGGCGCGGTGGATTATATTCAAACTCCCATTGTTCCGGAAATTTTGCGGACCAAAGTCGGGGTCTTTGTGGAACTCTACAAAAAATCCGAAGAGTTACGCCTGGTCACCGAGGCGGAACACCAACGCCAATTGGACGAGTCCAAGAAAAAGCTCGAGGCCGAAACCAAGCGCAATCTCTTCTTCGTCCTTTCCATCGATTTGCTGGCGGTCGCTGGTTTTGACGGCTATTTCAAACAAACCAATCCTGCCTGGGAGAAGGTCCTTGGTTTCACCGATGAGGAATTGAAAGCCAAGGCATTCTATGAGTTTGCCCATCCCGAGGACCAGGCCGCAACGCAGGAACAATTGGAGAAGCTCAAAGCCGGCACCGCCATCACTTACTTCGAAAACCGCTTCTGTTGCAAGGGCGGTCATTACAGATGGCTGGGGTGGACCGCCGCTCCCTTTGCCGCGGACCAGTTGGTTTACATCTTCGCCCGGGACATCACCGAGCGGAAGGTGGCCGAGGATAAAATTCGCACGCTCAACCAGAAACTCCAGGTGCATGTCAACGAGGTAATGGCCATCAATCAGGAACTCGAAACTTTCAGCTATTCCATCTCCCACGATTTGCGCGCTCCCCTGCGATCCATGCAGGGTTTTGCCCAGATGCTCGCCGCGGAGTATGGCCCCCTGCTCCCCGAGCAGGCGCGGGAATTCACCAACCGCATCGTCGAGTCTTCCCGCCGGATGGACCGGTTGCTCCGTGACCTTCTTGAATACAGCCGCTTGAGCCAGTCCGAAATAAAAAACCAACCCGTGAATCCGGAGGTGATCGTGGACGAAGTGCTCGGTTCCATCCAAAGCGAGATCAGGGATAAACATGCTGAAATCGAGGTAAACCGCCCGCTGGCTTCCCTCCTCGCCCACGCTCCCACCTTGAAGCAAATTCTCGCCAATCTGATCGCCAACGCCCTCAAGTTTGTCGAACCCGGAAAAGCTCCGCATATTCGAATCTATACCGAAGCGGACAATGGCACCGTGCGCCTGTGGGTCGAAGACAACGGCATCGGCATCAGTTCCGACCAACACGAGAAAATCTTCGGCCTGTTTCAGCGCCTGCATGACGCCGAGACTTACCCCGGCACCGGTATCGGTTTAGCCATCGTTCGCAAAAGCACTCAACGCATGGGCGGGCGCAGCGGCGTTGAATCCACCCCCGGCCAAGGCAGCCGGTTCTGGTTGGAGCTGTCCAGTCCTGAAGGCTCATTGACGAAAACCTAAGTCCCACAATGGTCCGGCAGGAAATACTGGCCCGGTGCCCGCTCCGTTCTCCTTGAACAGCGTAAGCGGGTCACGCTCCTTGCGCTAAGAGGCTTCGCTCGTGACTGGCGGTTGTTGGAAGCGATTCCGAGTGAGAAAAGGGCGGAAAAAATTGCGCGCCCGCGTCAGGAAAGGAAGCGGTTGATCGGGGCTGGCTGCCACCGCCGCATCCGTGAACTTATTCAGGAAGCCTTTCCGGTGGCGAAGGGAATCATTTGAAACCGTAACCTCAAAACCTTCCTCCCGTCCTTCCCAACCCAAGGGAGACCACGAATTTCCTAGCCATTCCGAGTCGGCTGACCTTCCCAGGATGAACTGGACGTTCCTTTCCATATCGTCGCGCTTCAACAGGAAGCCGGAGGCTCCGGCCTTGAAAGCGCGACCTGCCGCGGCGCTGTCGTAAAAAGTCGTCATCACAAACACCCGCGTTGACCTGGCCAGACGCTTGATCGGCAGGATGGAGTCGATGCCGCTCATGCCGCCCATATTCAGGTCGGTGAGGATGACATCCGGCGGGGTCTCCAGCGCCAAGGCATCCAGCATGGCTTCCGCGGAAGAAAACTTGCGAGCGCACTCGATTCCGCCATAGCCGGAAAGCAAATCCGCCAGGAGATCGCGAATGCCGTCATGGTCATCAACCAACCAAAGGGAAAGTGTTTTCCCATCGAGCCCTGCAGGACTATTTTGAAATCTGTCGGAGGCTCGAGGTTGGATCAGAGTGTTGTAGCATGTGTTCATAGCATTTTTCTGACCGACTTTTCGTTACTAGCAATTGCCATACCAACGCAACCAACCCCCTCTTCCGGCCTAATAAAATCGACCAAAAAGCCAATAAACCGAAAGGAACTAGTCTTTCATATCTCGACGCCGCAAGGCCCCGCGCGAACCACCCTGTAGCGTTTTATTCAGGCTGGAAGAAAACCAACCCTGGCATTGGACCAGCATGCTAGACCGTTGAGTTGCGAATCTCCTTTTTCCCAAATAAATATGGAACCCGTCGCCATAAGGTCACCTGCCTCGCTCGAAATGAAGACCTTATACTGTATGGATGGCCGAACTAAATACCTTCCCGCCGCACCCGCGCTGGTTGCCGTCCGCAAGGGTTCGCCCCGAGCCACCCACCAACTGTTCCGCCGGCATTTTTCACCCGGGTTGCGCCCGGAACCTCGGGCACATACACTCCATTGACATAGTAAAACATGAAAGCACTGATACTCGTTGATTTACAAAATGATTTCCTCCCTGGCGGCGCGTTGCCAGTTCCCGACGGAAATGCGATAATTCCGCTGGCCAACCAAATGCAAGGGGCCTTCAAGCTCGTGGTCGCTACGCAGGATTGGCATCCCGCCAACCACGGCAGCTTCGCAGCCAGCCATCCCGGCAAACAACCGGGCGAGTTGATCCAGTTGAAGAAGCTTCCGCAGACCCTCTGGCCGGTGCATTGCGTGCAGCATACGCGCGGCGCCGAGCTTGCCCCCAATCTGATGCTTAACCGCCTCAACAAGGTGTTCAAAAAAGGCACGAATGCCGATATCGACAGCTACAGCGGTTTCTTCGATAACGGCCATCACCAGGACACCGGTCTCGGCGGCTTTCTCAAAGAAAAGAAAGTCACCGACGTTTACCTGCTCGGCTTGGCCACTGATTACTGCGTCAAGCACACCGCCCTCGACGCCCTCGCACTCGGCTTCAAGGTTTACCTGATCGAAGACGCCTGCCGGGGCGTCAATCTGAAACCGGGTGATGCGGAAAACGCCATCAAAGAAATGAAGCAAGCCGGAGCCGTCGTGCTGAACAGCCGGGCCGTCCTCCACCAATTAATTAAATAATCCGGGCGCCATTCTGCTCCGGGCGGGTCTGCACTCGGTGGGCAGCGCCGGCTTAACTTGGCTATTGCGATGCCGTCGAGAACGCGCGGCAAAAAGACCTCATCTTTGCGCGCTTGTCTTTGATCACGAATTTGATTTTTCCTTCCTGGTCGCGACCTTGGCGGCGAGCGCTTTGAGGTCTTGTTTCTTGAGCACGCCTTCAATCAACTCCGGCAGCTTGTTCGGCGTGCAGCCGAAGCAGGGCACGCCGAATTCGGAAATCTTTTTGGCAAGGTTCTGGTCGAAGGTCGGGATGCCGCTGTCCGAAAGCGCGAGCAGGCAGATGACGCGCACGCCGGATTCCACCATGTCTTTCAGCCGGCGAATGAGCTGGGCTTGATTGCCGCCTTCGAACAGGTCCGTGATGAGGAAGAAAATTGTCTGCGCCGGGTCTGGGATGAACTTCTCGCAGTAAGCCACGGCTTTGTTGATGTCCGTGCCGCCGCCCAGTTGCACGCCGAAGATCATGTCCACGGGGTCGGTGCCGCATTGCTCGGTGAGATCGACGACCTCGGTGTCGAACGAAACGACGCGCGTGTTCAACGCGGGCAGCGAGGCGAAGATCGAGCCGGTCACCGAGCCATACACGACCGATTCGGCCATCGAGCCGCTTTGGTCCATGCACACGATCACGGTCCAGTTGTTTGAACGTTGCGCGCGCGAGTAGAAATAGACTTTCTCCGGAACAATCGTACCAAGCGATGGTTGAAAATTCTTCAGGTTTCGGCCGATGGTCCATTTCCAGTCAATCGAGGGCGCATGTGGGATGGGCGAATGCTCCTTGCGATTCAGTGCGCCCATGACGGCCTGGCGGATTCGCTGTTCAAGCAAGCGCTTGATCTTCTCCACGACCGCGCGGACCACCATGCGCGCCGTCTCCTTGGTGCGCTCGGGGATGCGGCCCTTCAAAGACATGAGCGTGCCGACCAGTTGCGGATTGGGCTCGACGCTTTTGAGCATCTCCGGTTCGAACAGAAGTTGCGTCAGGCCTTTTTTCTCGATGGCGTCGTTCTGGATGACCGTGACCACATCCTCCTTGAAGTAGCTGCGGATGTCGCCCAGCCATTTGGCGAGGTTCGGGGCTGAGGAACCAAGGCCGGCGCTGCGCTGGCCACGACCGCGTTGATCTCCATCTTCGCCGGACGTTTCGTCATAGATGGCGGCGAGAGCTTCGTCCATTCCGAGCTGTTCGGCGGAGAGTTCGCAGCCGCCGGCTCCGCCCATGTTCGCGAGCGAGTCCTGTGCGTGCTGTCCGAGAATCAGCCGCCAGCGTTTGAGTTGTTCCTTATCAACGGTGGTTGGCATCACAGTTCCTCGAAGTTGAAGTCCGACAACTCGTCGAGCTTCTTCTTTTCCGTCTCCGTCAGTTCTTCGCTCAGGACTTCGCTGACGGCATCCGGGTTTGCGCCCCAGATTTCACCGAGATTCTCCGTGATGCTGCGCTTTTCCGCTGGCGAAAAATCGCCGAAGGCGCGGCGAAGAAAAACCAACGCGCGTTTGAACTCGTCGTCCGTGAGTGAAGCGACATAATTGGCCAGTTGTTCCCAGAGCACCAGCCGGGTCAGGAGCGCGTAGCGATTCCGCTGGGCGAGACCTTCGAACCAGCCAGCGCCAAGGTCGGCAGAAATGCCGGGGGACAAGCGTCGTGAAACTTCCCTGGCGAGTTCCTCGTTGGCAATCAGGCTGCGCTCGAGGAGCAGCGCGCATGCGTAGCCCGACAGCAGCGGATTCAGATGATCCGCGCGTGCGAGCTTCTGGAGTTCGCTGATCCAAAGCGACTCATCAATCAACGAGGTGTAATCGAGGGCGACCTGGTTTAGTTCGTTCATGCCCACAACCAATTTCTTGGCGGCGGCGAGGTCGCAACTGGCCGCGCCAACGAGGGACAGCGTGCCTTCGAGGAACAATTGTTCGAGCAATGGCTTCAACGGTTCGGCGTCAAACTGCCGGACGTCCCCGTAGCGAATCACCAGACCCAATTCATAGGTGGCATTGGCGAGCGCATTGAAGTCCGATGAATCATTCGCCAACCGTTGGAGAGTCTGGCGGGCGAGTTCAATCGAGGCGCTCATCCCGCATTCGCAGGCTTGACGGATGATGGCTGAGGCTTCAGCAATTGAGGTGCATTTCTCCAGGCGTTGCTTGAATTTGAACGCCACCGCGAGTTCGATGGTTTCGCCGAGCAACACCGCCTCCACGATCGCGATCTCCGCTTCGGGCGTCCATTGCAGCGCCCAGTTTTCCGCCCACGTTGTTCCTTCCTGACGCACCGCCAACTGCTTGGCAAAGCCAACTTCCAGCACGGTCAGGCGATGTAAAAAGCTGGAACGATGCAGATCGAGAAACGCAGCCTCCGCGGTTTTGACGCGTCGGTTTTCACGCAGATCGAGATCGAGTTCACGCCGCACGGCGGCCTTGAACTGGTCCAGCTTGAGGCGGGTCAACTCGCGGTAGAAATCATCCTGAATGGAGGTTTGGCTGACGCCTTTGGCCAGCTCACCGATGGCCGTGCCGACTTCGACGCGCAGGAGGGATTCGCGCACCACGGCGGGATCCCCCTGGCCGAGCAACGTCACGGCGGCGTCCTGCAATTCACGCAGGGTCGGCCGGGAGTTCTTCATGTCTGCCATGGCCCCGGCCAGGCGGACGCCTTCGATCACTTCGGCGGTGGAACGGAAAGTTCCCGCCGCGCGGAGTTCGCGCACAACGTTGGTCAGGAATAATGTTGGCAACGAGGCCGCCAGGTTTTTGTTGAAGCCGTGCCAGACCATCTCGAAGTAGGCGGGCGCATGATTGCCGGCACCGTAGCCTGA
>JAQGOT010000649.1 GCA_028293465.1 Pedosphaera sp.
GCCGCCCAAATCGGCCCCAATGTCGCACCCTTCGCCGGTGATGTCGCCCAACGGCCCGATGTCGAGCGCATGGTTCAAGAGATCGTGGCGAAATTCGGGCGGCTTGACATCGTCGTCAGCAACGCGGGTATCGAGTTCAAGCGACCTTTCCTCGATGTCACCGATGCGGAGTGGAACCGGGTTCTGACCGTCAACTTGTACGGCGCGTTTCTCGCCACCCAGATTTCAGCGCGGCAAATGGTCAAACAGGGGCAAGGCGGAAAAATTATCTTCATCTCCTCCGTGCACGAAGACATCACCCTTCCCAATTTCACCCCTTACTGCGCCTCGAAAGGCGGCCTGCGGATGATGATGCGCAACCTCGCCATCGAGCTGGCTCCTCACAAAATCAACGCCAACAACATCGCGCCCGGCTTCATCGAAACCCCCATCAACGAGTCCACGCTCAAAGATCCCGTCGCCGTGAAAAATGCGTTGAGTGAGATTCCCCTGCGACGCTTTGGCAAACCCGGGGAGGTTGCGAGCGTGGCCGTGTTCCTGGCCAGCGCCGAATCCGATTATGTCACCGGCAGCACCTACTACATCGACGGCGGATTGTCCCAGCAAGCGACCAAATACTAAGGTCGTTAAAATGTAAGGCGGCGGATGCCCTCCTTTGCTCGCATCCACCGCCCATTCCCCGGTTCTCCCAAGTTCCATCACCAATGGTGACGGCCCTCGTTATCTGTGATGACGCGACCGCTCAAACCGCTCGCGTCCGAACTGGCGATCGTACCGTTCCCGCCTATATTCACCCGGCCAGCAGCGCTCACGATAGTAAGCAGGATAAACCACCGGACGTCCGCACCCGCCGTACACCACCGGTGCCGGCACGCAGACCGGCGGCGGCGGGATGAAACATACCGGCGGACGTGGCGGGCACGGCAGGCCGATGTTAAATCGGATGGACAACCCACCGGCTCTTGCCGGCGTCGTTGCCGCACCGATACCGATTGCAACCAAACCGAGGATTAATATTTTTTTCATACGTAAGAGTGGACGCCAGCCATTTGGGTTTGTTCAGACTCCATTTTTCCTCACTAGCTGCTTATTATAAGCTACTTACACGATATCCAGCGCAGGATGAATAAAGAAGCCTTGACCACGTCTGATACCTCCCATCCAGTCAAATTCAGCGCTTTCACCCGCCCTTCCTCGCAGCCTCCACCCGGCTATTCCGAATCAACATCCTCCTTATCCACGGGATAAAGCACCGGCTCGGCAGGACCCAGTTCCAATTTGGCAAGCAGCGGAGCGGCGGCTCTGCGCAGTTGCGGCAACCTGAGATAAAAAAAGAAAACCACGGCGCCGCAAATCATACCGCTTACCGCCAAAGCCCGAGGCGCGCCGAACGACGACGCCACGCTTCCCATCACCAGGTTGCCCATCGGCATGGTGCCCGTGAAAGCCATCGTGAAAATGCTCATCACGCGACCACGCTTGTTATCCTCCACAAACGTTTGCACCAGCGTGTTGCTCGACGCCATGAGCAACACCCCGCCCGCCCCCACCAACGCCAGGCAACCGAGCGACAACGGCAGCCACCGTGAAAAAGCGAAGCCAATCAAACCGCCGGCCATGAGTGTGCCGCCGAACGCGATCACGTTCCCCAGTCCCCGGATGCCGGCCCTCGTCCCCAGATACAAAGCCCCGGTCAACGCGCCGACACCCGAGGCCGACATCAGAAAACCCAGCGTCCGCGCATCACCACCGAAAACATCCCTGGCAAAAATCGGCATCAACACCGAGTATGAAAATCCAACGAAGCTCACCAACCCCACCACCAAGATCAACGCCCGGATCGGAGAAACACTAAACGCGTAACGAAAACCTTCCCGCAACTCAATTAGGGGATGCTGCGCCGGTGGCTTGTGCGGATGCTTGTGCAGACGCATCGCGAGCAACCCGGCAATAACCGCCAGGTAACTAAGGCCGTCGGCCAGGTAGCAAATGCCCGCTCCAAACCGCGCAATGATAAAGCCCCCCACCGCCGGACCGATCAGCCGCGCCAGGTTGAACATCGACGAGTTCAATGCAATGGCATTCCCCAGGTGTTCCTTTTTCTCGATGAACTCCACCACCAACGCCTGCCTCACCGGCAGGTCCACCGCGTTTACCAGGCCTTGCACCAAACTCATCCACACCAGGATCGGTGCGTTGATCGTCCCGGTGAGCGCGAACGCCGCCAAACCAAGCGACTGCAACATCGACAAAATCTGCGTGACGAGTAACAACCGATGCCGGTTAACGCGGTCAATCCAAACGCCGGCAAAAGGCGCGAGAAAGAAAATCGGCGCCTGGCTGGCAAACCCGACCAACCCCAGCAGAAAAGGCGAGGAGCTGAGGTGGTAAACCAGCCAGAGCGAAGCCGTCTGCGTCATCCAGGTGCCCAGCAGGGAAATCACCTGCCCGCCAAAATACAAACGATAATTCCGCGAAGAAAACGCGCTGATATAACGGTGCGTCGCCATGGCTCGTGGGCTGCGCGGCCTCTCAACCGCCTGTCAATCGGCCCGGGTCAGCTCTGCTCCTTCAATTGGCCGCTCCCTTTGCCCAGTTGCTCAGGATCAATCTCCACCGGATCCATCAGGGTCTTGGACAATTTCAACATCGCGTCGGCATAAAGAAACGCTTCGTTGGCGGCCTCTTCAGGCGAGCCCGGAGTCTTGCCCGGTCCGCCGGCTCCCGCCAGCAAGCCGGTCAATGCCTGCGCCGCGAAATAATCTCGTTTGCTGATTTCCATTTGATCCTTCTAATTGTTGTTGCCGTTTATGAGCGCCGCTCACGATCAATTGTAGCAGACCCTTCCAAAATTGCAGGTCAGATCGCTGCGCAATCTTAATCCTTCCCGCTCAAAATAATCAATGCGGCCAGACACCCCAGCGCGCCCGCCGTCAACCAAAGCACGGTGGGGCTGTAGCCCAACAGCATCATGCCCAAACCCGGGCCGCAGACCAGCGCCAACGACCAGGTAAACCCCATCACCCCCATGTACCGTCCGCGCAAATGCGCCGGCGCGAGGTCGGCCACGTACGCCGAGGAAACCGGCACGCTGATCATTTCACCAAACGTGAAAATGAGCATCGTAACGGCAAACGCAAAAACGGAATGTGCAAAGGCGTTGAACGCAAACCCTGCGCCGATCAGCAGGTAACCGAGCGCCATCACCCGCCGCGCGGGAAAGCGCTGGGTGATGGTGGTCAGCGGCAGTTCACACAAAACCACCAACACTCCATTAAAGGAAATCAGCGCGCCATAGGTCGCCGCGGAGATTCCGCAATGCGTCACATGCAAACCGAACGTCGAAATCATCTGCAGAAATACCAGCGCGATCGCCAGCGACGCGCCCAACACCCGCAGAAACCTGCCGTCCCGCGCCAACACCTTGATCGCCGGTCCCCATCCCGTGTCCGACTTGGTGGCGCGCACGCCCTGCGGCAACGCCACCCAGGCGACCACTCCAAACAGCAGCGAGGTGGCCGCATCACCCGCGAAGAGCCAGAAAAAAGAATGTCCCGCGAGGAATCCCGCCGTCGCCGGACCAAAAGCCCAGCCCGCATTAAACGCCAGGCGATACGCCGAATACGCGGTCACGCGTTGCCCCATCGGCACCAGGTCAGCCAGCAACGCGCTGCTTGCCGGGCGATACAATTCACCCGTAAGCCCAACCAGGCTGGTCAACAGTATGATCGCCCAAAAACTGTGCGCTTGGGACAGCAGCAACATCGCCACCGCTCCGGAAAACATCGACAACACGATGGTATTCCGCCGACCAAATGTATCCGCCAGATGCCCGCCCAACCCTGAGGCCACAAAATTTCCAATTCCAAAAGCCCCGATCGCCATCCCCGCTTGCTCCGTCGAGTAACCCTGTCGCGTCATATACAGCACGAGAAACGGGATGACGAACGTCCCGAACTTGTTCAGGAACGTGCCGAAAAACAGGAC
>JAQGOT010000671.1 GCA_028293465.1 Pedosphaera sp.
TCGTGCCATTCCAGTGGAAGAGGTTGGTGTCGCCGAACACCTGCCAACCGTGTCCGGTTGGGGGATTGGCGAAATCTTCGGTGAAGGTGGTGGCACCGGCCAGGGCGGCCGTGGCGAAGAATGAAGCGAGGGTTAGTTTATGATTCATAGTCGAAAAGGGTTGAGTGGCTGTGGGTTAAATTTTAGCGGAAAAGGATTTGCAAAAGTTGAGCCGAGCGAATGGTCGGCTGAGATATGGGCGCACGCGCACGTTTTCGTCTGGCCGGTAAAAGCAGCAGAGCAGCGCCGGCCACTCCGATGGCCCACCCGCGGGGTTCGGGCACGGCGGAGAGTCCATCAATTTCAGATTTGCCACTCAACACATCGATACGGACAAAATTGATGCTGTCCAGGGAGACGCTGTTGCCGTGTGCGTCCTCAGCCCAGGAGATGTCGAAGCCGGTACCGCCAGCGGAGCCGCCGTAGAGCGCGCGGATGCCGGCGAGCCCTTGGCCGGCAAAATCGTTTTGGCCCAGGGCGGGGTTGACTGGCATGGAGAAATTGCCGATGCCGTCGGTGGGAAAGAGGCTGTCAACGGTCGGTGTCAGCGAGGGGTTCAAAAGGTAATAAGTGAGGTTGTCCTGACTGACCCAAACGCGGGTGGCCCCGGGGTTGTTGCCGAGCAGCGTGCCGTCGGTGATGCCGCCGCCCGAGAAATTGCCGTTGGTGATGACAAAGCCGGTGTTGCCAAAAATGTTGAAATCTAAACCGTACGAGTGAGAAGGGTCGTTTAAGATCGGGGTATTAAACTGAACCGTCAGCGAGCCGCCGGCGCCGAGCGAAACAAGCTGGGTGTTCCGAAAGGGCGGACTGAAGGGGTTGGCGGTGGAGGTCGGTTGACCGAGGCTCACGCTGGCATTGGTAAAGCCACTGGCGAAGCCGGTGCCGGGCGAGTAGTCGAGAACGACGTCGGCGAAGCCGGCGGCGCGGAGGTTGGAAACGAGGATGACGCCGGCCAGAGCCAGCGCGAGTACGCGGAATTTGAGCATGGGCTGATCTTTCAATTTTCCGCCCGGTGGGCGGAAGGGTTGCGATTGAGAGACCAGCGCGGAGCCGGAAAGCAGAATCAGAATCGCGGCTGCGGAGACGCAGCCACAAATGAAAAGCCTCCAGACTCCGGCAAAACGGGGAATGAAGGCATCCAACGAATCCCATCCCGCACAAGCGGGACAGGCTGGCCTCATCCTTCTCTTGACGGAGAAGTTGATCCCGCGGAGCGGGACCACGACGAGCACAGGCAAATCGATATCCTGACTTCGGGCTTAAGCCTCGCTCCCGCCTTCCCAGTTTGTGACCAGTGGCTGTGGGAGTTTGTAACCCGTTACAGTGGCGTAACCGTCCCCGATTTTCACGGGGTTCCCTGACATTTAACCTGTGACAAAAAAGATGGACGAACGGTCCATCTATTTCAAAGAACGCGGAGTTAATAAACCCGGTGGAAAAAAATGCAAGTGAAATGTGGCCGGCAAATTTTTCAAAGCGGTTTCACGGCTTCCGTTTCTCAGCGGGTGGCAGGTCGACCTGCCAGCCCCCACCGAGGGCCCGGTAAAGCTGGACGAGCGCGAGGCGCTGATTCAATTCTGTCACGGTGAGTGAATTCTGCGCCGGGAAGAGCAGTTGTTGCTCTTGCAGCACTTCGTAATAACTCGCCAGGCCCTGAGCGTAACGCTGGGTGGCAACCTGCACGGCCGTTTGGTAGGCGGTGACGGCGCGGGCCTGCTGGATTTGCACCTCCGCGAATTTTTGACGGGCAATCAGAGCGTTGGAAACTTCCTGGAAGGCGGTCAGCAGGGTCGCTTGATACTGGATCTGAAACTGTTGCCGCAGGGCCTGGGCTTGGCGGTATTGACCGACGAGGCGTCCGCCTTGGAAGATGGGGCCGGTGAGACTGGCACCGATGTTCCAGGCACTGGCTGCGCCGGCGGTGAAAGTCGAGAGTTCCGGGCTTACCTGTCCGAGGAGACTGGTGAGGCTGAGCTGCGGAAAAAAATTGGCCACCGCCACCCCGACTTGCGCATTGGCGGAGCGCAGGGATTGTTCCGCTTCGCGGATGTCGGGGCGTCGTTCCAGCAGCGCGGAGGGCAGGCCGGCGGGTACTTCCGGTGGGAGCGATTGTTGGAGCAACGTGTGGTGGCGGGGGACCGGGCCGGGATTCAGTCCGACGAGGTAGCTGATTTGGTTTTCCTGCAAGACAATCTGACGCTCGAGATCCGGGACGCTCGCAGCGGCCGAGGCGAGGGCGGCTTCGGCGGCGGAGGTCTCCAGGGTGGACACGATGCCGCTTTGGAACCGCTGGCTGAAGATTCGCAGGCTCTCACCGAAGGAGTTGGTGGTATTCACCGCGATCTGGAGCTCCTGGTCAAGGGCGAGCAATTGAAAGTAAGCTTGGGCGACTTCGCTGATTACCAAGGTCATCACGTCGCGCCGGGCTTCCTGGCTGGCAAAATATTGGGCGCGGGCGGATTCGTTCAGCCGGCGAAGGCGGCCCCAGAGATCGACCTCCCAGGAAACGTTCCCGGCAACCGCGATAAAGTTCGTTGTGTTGCCGCCGGTAAAGAAGAGCGAGTTTTGAAAGGAATTTCTGCCCCGGCTGATGGCCCCTTGGTAACCGAACTGCGGAAAAAATGTCGCCCGGTTTTGCGCGGTGATCGCGCGCGCCTGTTCGACGCGCGCGATGGCGATGCGAAGGTCATAGCTGTTGGTCAGGGCCGCGCGGATGAGTCCCTGCAAGGTGTCGTCCTGGAACATCTGCCACCAAGGGAGGTCAGCGAGTGAGTTGGTGGTGGCTGCGGCGGTGGCGCTGCGGAAGTTCGGCGGTGGGCTGACGGGGGGGCGTTTGTAGTTTGGGCCGACGGCGCAGCCGGCCACAATGAGAATGACCAAGGCCCAAGGCCCAAGGCCCAAATAAAACCCAATACTCAAATCCCAATTCCAGCGGCTCCGCTTGGCTGCCGACGACGCAGGAACTACGCGATGATGCGGTTTCATAACACGCGTGCCTGGACCATTGAGATTTGGACATTCTTTGGTCATTGGTCATTGGTCATTGGTCATTGGTCATTGGTCATTGGTCATTTCGCCGGTCCCGCTCCGCCTTCTGGAGGAGGGGCTTCCGGGGGGCTGGTGCTGCGGGTTCGGCTAAAGCGAAGGGAGACTTTTTCAATCACGTAGAAACTCACCGGGATGATGAAGATGCCGAGGAGGGTGGCGCTGAGCATGCCGCCGATAACGACCGTGCCGAGTGTTTGACGCGAGACACCGCCGGAACCGGAAGCGATCCAGAGTGGCACGCACCCCAGTATGAAAGCGAAGGAGGTCATCAGAATGGGCCGGAGACGAATCCGGGCGCCGGTCAGCGCGGCGTCCTCAAGCGACTTGCCCCGGTCATATTCGGCCTTGGCAAACTCAACGATCAGGATGGCATTTTTGGCGGCGAGGCCGATGAGCATGATCAGGCCGACCTGCACGTACACATTGTTTTCATATCCCCGAAGTAGCAGAGCCAGGAACGCGCCAAAGACCGCGACCGGCGTGGTGAGCAGGACACTGAACGGCAACGACCAGCTTTCGTAGAGTGCCGCGAGGATGAGAAACACAAAGATGAGCGAGAGTCCGAAAATCGCGGTGCGGGGCACACCTTGCGCCGCCTGCTGTTCTTGGAAGGAAATGCCGGAATAATCGAAGCCCATCTCGCGCGGCATGGTTTGAGCGAAGACCTCCTCCAGAGCACGCGTGGCCTGGGCCGAGCTGTAACCGGGAGCAGCATTGCCGTTGATCTGCGCGGCCCGGTATTCATTAAAGTGCATCACAAATTCGGGGCCCTCGCGGTAATCGATGCGGGTGAGCGCGGACAAGGGCACCGGCTGGTTGCGGCTGTTGCGTACGTAGAACAGGCCGACGTTTTCAGGGCGGGTGCGGTACTCGCCTTCCGCCTGGACATAGACCTGCCATTGACGGCCAAAACGGTTGAAGTAATTGACGAAGAA
>JAQGOT010000766.1 GCA_028293465.1 Pedosphaera sp.
AATATAGCCGTTCATCGCGTGAAACGGGATGCCGCACATCGGCACCACCCCGCGTTTCGTCAGCGCCACGTTCAGCAACTGCGCCCCCTGCTGCGCGTCCTCGAAAAACATCTCGTAGAAATCCCCCAGCCGGAACATCAACAGGGCGTCCTTGGGCAGTTCGCTCTTGATCCGGCGATACTGCGCCATCATCGGGGTAAGTTCTTTGTCCGCGGACATTACCGTGAAAGTTAGACGGCTTTTCGACGGAGGTCGAAAGGAAAGTTACCGCAACGATCGGGCAGGGGAGCATTTAATCGATTGTTCCGTCCAATGAAATGAGTATGAATGCAACTGAGCTGCCGTTTAAGGTCCGGAGCGCCTCCCCCTGCACCGCCCGTTGGGAGGACATGGGCGGCGACCACCGCGTCCGGTTCTGCGATCATTGCCGGAAGAATGTCTATAACCTCTCCAGCATGACTGGTGCCGAAGCCGCCGCCCTCTTGGCGGAAAAAGGCGGTCAACTATGTGCCCGCGTTTACCAGCGCACCGATGACATGGTCCTGACGGAGGATTGTCCGGTCGGCTTGGCACGCCAGTGGCGGCGTGTAAAAGCGCTCGTGGTCGGCGGGGTTGCGGCCATTCTGCTGACCTTCGCCCATGTCAGAGCAATGGGCCGGGGCCAGGATCCTGCCTCGGGCGAACAGCCTCGCAACCGCTGGATGACCAGCGCGGAGGAGACGGTAACGAAGCTCAAGGCGAAGCTCGGCTTGACCCCACCTGCGTACACAATGGGAGAGATGCACATAGCAACGCCACCGAAACCCAAGGCAGTCCCGCCCTCCCCGACACCACCGGTTAAAAACTAGTCTCCTTTTCCCGTTTACCCCTATTATTCGCAAATGAAAACCTCGGCGTTAATCGGTCTCATCACTTTCCTGGGCTTGTCTGCTCTGTTCGCCCAAACCTCCGACTACCCCGAACTCAAAGCCAAAGCCGAGGCGCTGGTTGCCGAAGGCTCCTTCGCCAAGGCCAATGAAGTTTATCAACAGGCGAAGGGTTTGAATCTCATTCCGGCAGAGTCGCGCTGGGTCGCTTTTCGGCTCGCGGACACGCTTTGGCGTTCCCAAGCCGCCACCCAGACAGCGGACACCACCCAACTCGACCGCGCCCGCCACGAACTCGAAGCCCTCGTGCGGGATATCACTCGTACCGAAGATCAAGACCGCGTCTGGGTCGAGACGGAGCAATCCTTGGGTGATTATTTCTGGACGCGTCGCAACGCGCAAAGTTGGGGTGAGGCTTGGCCGTATTATGAGAAAGTCCTGGATTGGTGGGCTGGCGCCACCGACTTGGAACTTGCCCGCCAGCGGTATCTGAAGATCGTCTGGACCATCGCCCGCCCGCCCACCGCGGAACCCTATTATTATTATGGCTATTACGGCAACACCCTTCCCCTGCCAACGCTGGAGAATGCCCTCAAAATCGCCCAAACGGACACCGACAAGGCGCACGCTCATTATCTGATTGCCATGACGCTACGCCAGCAGGGCGGCGATTGGGACCAACGCCAGCGGGTGCCGGAGGAATTCGAAGCCGCGATCAAACCTGGCAAAGGCAACGAATGGTATGACGATGCGCTTTACAACTATGCTGAATGGATGTTGGGCCAAGGTCGGGTGATCCCGCTCAAGAACGGGAGTTGGACGCAGGAACCGGATTATCCTAAGGCACTCGACCTGTTCCGCCGGGTGGTCAAGGAATTCCAAAAGGGTGAAACCCGCTACTACG
Organism: Pedosphaera sp.; assembly: GCA_028293465.1. GTDB lineage: Bacteria > Verrucomicrobiota > Verrucomicrobiia > Limisphaerales > Pedosphaeraceae > JAQGOT01. The sequence continues at coordinate 1,771 of JAQGOT010000766.1, forward strand.
AGCAGGCGCAGCAACAAATCAATAGCATCACCGATCCGCAGGTCCAGGTAAGCGTGGCCAACATCTTCCTCCCGGACTCGGAGATTCAATACGCGCTCAATTGGCGTAACGTGAAGCAGATTGAGTTCGCGCTTTACCCGGTGGATTTGACCCGTGACGTAAAACTCTCCGGCGAGGATGAAAACCGCAACCAATGGCTGCAATCCATCGACCTGGCTGGGCTTGAAAAGATCAAGTCCTGGTCGCGCGACACCAAGGACAAAGGCGACTACAAACCCGGGAGTGATAATGTTCGTCTTGAGGGCAAGTTGCCCGCGGGTGCCTACGTGCTGGAGGCCAAAGGCGCGGATAAAAGTTCACGCGATTTGATTCTCGTGACCGATGCCTCCATGGTCCTGAAGACATCGGGCAAGCAGGCTTTGGTCTATGTGTGCAACGCGCTGGCGGGCTCGCCGATACCCGATGCCACGGTTCATCTTTGGGAACGTTATTACCAGGACAATCACTGGCATTGGCGCGACGCCAGCAAACCGACCAAGTCGGACGGCATCGCGGTGTTCGACCTCGTTAATGCCGCCAACAACGAACAAATCTTCGTCGGCGCCATCGCGAGAGACCGGCAGGCATTCAGCGTGGGTGACGCTTATAATTACAGCCGCAACCGCCAGGAGGAGCCTTGGAAAATTTATGCCTTCACCGACCGCCCGGCTTATCGTCCCAAGGAAACCGTGCAGTGGAAATTTATCGCGCGGAAGGATAATGGCTCGGTCTATTCCACGCCCTCCGACCAGGTGATTGAATTTCAAATCGATGATCCTCGTGGCGCGAAGGTGAAGGAGGACAAGGTCACGCTGAACGCCTTCGGCAGTGCGTGGGGATCGCTCGAACTCACCGAGTCGATGCCGTTGGGAGAATACCGCGTGACCTTTTGGGACCAAGGGCGGAAACGCGGGATTGGCAGTGCGACGTTGTTCCGTCTCGAGGAATACAAGTTGCCCGAATTCAAGGTGAGCGTCCAAACGCCGGAAGAAGACGGCCGCAAGAAAGCGTTTCGCCTCGGCGAAACGGTGCGGGTGAATATCCAGTCAGATTATTACTTTGGCGGCGGGGTGGCCAATGCCAGCGTTGAAGTCCTGGTTTATCAAAACCCGTTCTACCATTACTGGCAACGGCCCCGTCCCTACCCGTGGTATTATGAGGATTCTTCACCCTCGATGCAGCGTGGGCGTTACTTTGGCGTCGGTGGCCAAGGGCAGATCATCAAGCGCGAAACCCTCAAAACGGATGCCACGGGCAAGGCATCGCTGACGTTTGAAACGCCGCCCAACGCCGGGCAGGATTTTGAGTATCGCGTCGAGGCCCGCGTTACTGACGCCAGCCGACGCGAGATCACCGGCAACGGCACCGTGCGGGTCACCAGCCAGCGGTACTACGTTTACCCGGAAGCGCAGCACAACCTCTATCGCCCGCAGGACAAGGTGGTGGTGGATTTCAAGGCCCAGGATGCCAACGATCAGCCGGTGCAAACGGAGGGCATCGTCAAGGTCACGCGCGACTACTGGTATGAAGTGTGGCTCGATGCCAACGGCCGCGAGGTCAAAGGCGATGAGTTGAAGCGTTATCGGGATATGAGCCTCATCTTCCCGCCCCCGCCCTCCAAGCCGGACGAGCGCTCCTGGCAGCTCAAATTCCGCGGTTACGAAAAGGACGAGATCCTGACGCGCACCTTGAAAACCGATACCAACGGCATGGCCCAACTCACCTTCACGCCCGAACGTGACGGCTTTTATCGCATCGCCTGGTCGAGCGAAGACAACGCAAAAACCAACTCCCGGCCCGCGCCGCCGATTGAAGCCGAAACCACGGTCTGGGTCGCCACGGGAGCCACGGCGGAACTTGGGTCTCGCCACGACGGCGTGGAAATCATCGTGGACAAGGACACCTTCCGCATCGGAGAAAAAGCGCCGGTCATGCTGAGCGTGCCGACCAATGATCGTTACGTCCTGTTCACCGTGGAAGGCGCCGATCTTTACAACTACCAACTGGTGCATGTGACCGGCACCGTGAAGCTGGTGGAATTGCCGATCGAGGAGAAGCATGTGCCGAACATTTTTCTGAACGCCGCGCTGGTGAGCGATCGCGAGCTCTCCATTGACTCCAAGCCGGTGGTGGTGCCACCCGCGAAGAACTTCATCACCGTGGACGTGAAACCGGACCGCGAGCAATACCAACCGCAGGAAGAGGGAACCTTCACCATCACCACTCGGGATGATCAGGACAAACCGCTCCCGGCCGAGGTCTCCTTTGGTCTGGTGGATGAATCGATTTATTACATCCAGTCAGATTACGCCGGCGATCCGCGCCAATTTTATTATGGGGAGAAGCGCCCGCAACAAATCCAAACCCAAAGCACCTTCAATCAAAAGAGGTATGCCAAACTGGTGGAAGGAGAGCAGGAACAATTGATGGACGTGCGCGACCGTGAACAACAACTCAGGGAAAGACGCGGACGTCTTGAGGGTGGATTAGGAGGTGGCGGTGGTGGTGCTTATGGTGAACGGGACAAAAATCTCAGCAGCGAAGATCGGCTTGGCTTGGAGGGTTTCGGCTTTACGAAGGCCAAAAACATGAGCGTTGACGGTTTTTTTGCTAATTCAGCGGTTGCCACGCCGCCCTCGGAAGCCCCCGCTTCGGTTATGCGCGCCGCAGGTCGATCTTTGGCGGTAATGGACCGGCCCGATGCAAAACAACCTCAGGAACAAGAACCCGCCGTGCAAGTGCGCACCGATTTCCGGTCCACCATCCTTTGGAAACCGGATGTCATGACCGACAAGAACGGCAAAGCGACCATCAAGGTGAAATATCCTGATTCACTCACGGGCTGGAAGAGCACGGTTCGCGCAGTGACGACTGCGAACCAGTTCGGCATCGCCAGCACCAACACGCACACCAAACAACCGCTCATCGTCCGCCTGCAGGCGCCCCGGTTTTTCCTCGTGGGCGACCAGGTGACCATTTCCGCCGTTATCAACAACAACACCACCCAGAAAATGCAGCTGACGCCCAAGTTGGAGGTCGAAGGGGTGACCATCTCCGGCCTCTACGTCGGAACCAACGGGGTGGTGAAGGGTGAACGGCCTGCCTCGATCGAGGTTGAAGCCAACGGGGAGGCCCGGGTTGACTGGGCCGTGACCGTCACCCAACCCGGCTCCGCCAAATTGAAAGTAACCGCCCGCGGCGGCAAGTATGCCGATGCCATGGAGAAGAGTTACGTCATTTACGAGCACGGCATCGAGAAATTCGTTTCCAAATCCGGCAAGGTGCGCGGGGATGACGTCACCGTCAAACTTGCGCTGCCCAAGGAGCGCAAATCAGGATCAACCTCGCTCACCGTGCAGGTTACCCCCAGCCTCGCGGTGACCATGCTCGATGCCTTGCCTTACCTGATCGATTATCCCTATGGCTGCACCGAGCAAACGATGAGCCGATTCCTCCCCGCT
>JAQGOT010000775.1 GCA_028293465.1 Pedosphaera sp.
CCATTCGTACCATGGTAAGTTCTTCGTGGGCGAACGTCTCGGGCACATTGAGTGGTGCCTCTTTGCCGGACGTGGGGACCGTCGCGGGAACCGCCCTCCAATCCATCGACCCGGAAGCCGCAACCAAGGCGGGGGTGACTAATGTTGGCAGGGGCACCCACTGGGCACTCCCGCCGCCGCGCTGATGCCAGCCCCCTGCAAGCAGTCCGAAAATTTCCAAAAAATTTTGTGTCAGGCGGGTAGAATCAAACCGCCCCAAAAGGGGGGTATGGGGGGCTCGGTCGTGCCAGGCCAAGAAAAAAGAATTCTTCCTACCGCGATGGCTGCCAATGGGGCAGGGGGGCTCCATGATGTAGTCAGTTGGTCGGGATGGCCAAGGCTCAAGCCGGGCGGTGCGGCAAACTTCCGCTGGCTCGGAACAATGGCACGAACCAGACCATGCTCTTGATCTCAACTCGCACTTCCGTTGCCGATCGCCACCGGAAGCGATTCCAAACCACGGTTGCCCTTCTTCCTCGCCCTCGGGCTAAGGAGCTCTAAAGCCAGCCACTCCCAGCCGTCCTCAATGTCCGCATTGTTGAGGTTGAGTTTTGTAGCGGGCATGCCGTCTTCGATGCGTGGCGTGGCAACATACGAACCCTGTGCTGGGTGCGGATTGGTGATAACCGGCTGTGGTGGCAGGGTGAAATGCCGAATGGTTTGCAATGGGAACGATAAGCCCGCCACCATGGCGCTTTCGTGGAGTGATTGGTGTTCGGGCACGAACCACCCAGGCGCACAAATCGAACCCCAGAAAGCGTTGAACTAGCTTGAACCGCCCTGAGTTTACAGGGCGATTACGACAGGATTACACATAATACAGGGGGTGTCGGGATTGGTGGAACAGCATGAAACCATTATAAACAAAGGTTACTATTGGGGTTGGTGCCGGTGGTCGGACTCGAACCGACACGACTTTTTAGGGTCCCAGGATTTTAAGTCCTGTGCGTCTGCCATTTCGCCACACCGGCAACCCTCAGTTCTCTGAGCAAATTGCAATATTGACCGCTTGCGCTTGATCTTGTGCCACTTTGTGTGCGGCTGTTAGATTATGGAACGGGTCGGAACCGATGGCAACAGAGCCAGCACAAAAAGTCGTGGTTCGCAAGTTTCATAAAGCACCGGCAACCTACCAGAAGGCTTTGGATGGGCGCAAGCAGCCAATTTACAGGCTTGGCGGCGCAATGGGAGTTGCTACGCCCGGCTTAGGCTCACGACCTTCATTGCGACGACCGGACAGTCCGTCGAGTGGCGCTCGAAGCCAACATGGTGGCGCAAGCCCAGGACGCATTGCGTAATAAGTAATGGCTAACCGGTTCAGGAACACGCTCCCCGTCCTGAAACGCACCCCGAAGTTCAGTGACTCGATGCTTCCGTTTTTTAGCTGCCGAGGATGTTGATCGCGCGTGACGCAACGATGACGAGCGTCATGAGCGAGACCGTGCTCTCGATCATCATCAGCATCTTCGCCCGGGAGGTCAGCGGCAGCGCATCGGTTGGACTGAACGCCGTCGCCGTCGAGAAGGAGAGGAACCAGTAATCGACGAAGGTGGGCCGCCAGTCCGGCGGGGCCTCCTCGGAAGCAGCCGACTGCGGGAAGAGCCAATCGGGCTTGAGGATCGCGTTATTCGCCCAGGCTTCGGGGCCGCCCCGATCGATCTGCCAGTAAACCAGCGAGAACGCCAAGATATTCGTGAGCCACGCCCCGATACTTGAGGTGAGCAACTGGCGGCCGCTGAAGGCCGTCGGTCGGTCCAGCATCCCAAGCACCAGAAAAGACAACATTGCCAAGGTGCTGATCTCCGCAATAACGGAGAAGCAGAGCGTTGTGATCCGCTCGATGCGCAACCACCGGGCCTGGGCGCCGCTCAGCCAGACACCGACTATGGGCAGGAGTGGCGCTATGCCGATGGCATAGGCTACCCAAGACGGGAACAGCCTGGCGCGACTCGACAACCACGTCAGCACAAAGAGCACCGCGAGGATCGCGAGAGCGACTGGCCAGCGAGGCTCGAGACGGGCCGGTTGGGCCCGTTCTTTCCCCTGCGCCGGTGGCGGTTTCTTCATGTCTTAACTGCAGTTCATGACAGTCCAGGCTCCTGCCGGGCACTGCCGGCTGTTGGCGTGTGCTCCAGCTTTTCTACCGCATGACCCAACCATGGCTGACGTTGAAGGACTGACCGGTCATCATGTTGGACGGAAGAGCGGCGCAGAACAGAGTTGCTTCAATGACGTCTTTGAGGGTGGCAAACGACCCGGCCACCGTCCTCCTGGTCGGAGATGCCCTAGGTTTTCGCGGGCTATTCTGGGGAGGAATGAATTCCCGGTAAAGGCGGTGGTTACCCCAGAGCAGATCTCTTCGAACCTGCCCGGCTGGAAATGGGATTCAACCGCGTCCCACCCTTTGCCGGCCTTGCTCGGACGGGTTCTCTTAGGCCTCGTGCGGAAATAACCTGACACAATCTGCTGGTCCTCCGGGCGCCAGTCGGCGTTGCTCCTCGGTCACAGATCCCTTTGGATATGCTCCCTCGTCGCGCCTTGGCTGGCACCCGGATGCCAGCGCAGCTCGTATCAGCTTATTTCCGCACGAGGCCTTAATGGTCGCCGGTCGACGCGGATAAACAACATGAGTTCCGAAATCCGAAATTCGATCAACTGGGGCGTCTCATGTTGAAACATCGGCTGGAGCTGAATCCACTTCGAGTCTTGCAATTCAGCGCAAGTCGCCAGGGTTGCAAGCCCACCAGTTTGAAAGGCCGGCTGTGGGTTAGGGGTAGGCCAGCAAACGGTAAAACCGTTGCGGACGAGCAGTCATGTCGTCGAAAATAGTCGCGGGAGCACCATTGCCGAACACGCTTCCACCCAGTGTCAGCCAGGTGGCATCCGTGAGCTCGTTTTTGAACTGAACCTGGTAATGCTGATTCGGCAGGGTATTGAAGGAGATCTGAACATGGCTGTCGGTCGTGCCGATCACGCTGCTAAAACGGGGCTGGGCGAAGGCGACAATAAAAAAGGTTTTGACATCACCCAGCGGCGGAATGCCGTTGTCGCTCACGCGGAGGGTGACGGAGTTGGTGCTGGGGACGACCGCATTGGTGGTGAGCCAGAAAAATGCGCCGGTGGAAGGATTAATGCCGGCGTCCGCGGGAGAATTGGTCAGACTAAAGGTGAGGGTTTGGTAGGCGTTGTCGGCATCGGTCGCGGTGGCGATGAATTGCACGGCCTGGCCGGCGTGCACATATTTATCCGGGATTGAGACGAGCACGGGGGGACGGTTGGGGATGGCATTGTTCGTTTGCGGGGTCGGCACCGGCATGGAGAAAATATCCGGTGCTCCATCTGGAAAGCGGCCCTCGCTTACGTCGGTTGCCTGGGCGCCAAAGGTGAGCACGTCGATGGCCGTGCCGTCCGCCGCAAAAAGTCCGATCGAGTCTCCCGCTTTGCTTAACTTGAAATTCACGTGCAATTCGGGACGGTTGGTGCTGTTCGAAGCATTGCCGTTATCAGCCCAGATTACGGTGAAACCTTTTGCGGGAACGAGGTGTTGGTGGGTATTGGGGATTAGAAACTTGGCCTTGTTTGTCAATGTGCCGGTCAGATAATAGCCCCCGAGATCCACCGTGTTGGTGCCATAATTATAGAGCTCAAACCAGTCGTCGAATTTGCCACCCACGGGATTGGCGAGCGTGTGAGTGCTATCGGCCATCCATTCGTTGATGGAGATGGTGATCGGGCTGGCCGCCTGGCTGTTCGGAGCACCGGCCGTGACCGTGAACATTTGCTGACGACTGAACGGTTGGCCGTCAGGGAAATCACCGTAACTCCAGTTCGAGGGCAGGTTGGTATAATTCAGATAATCCACGATTTGCGGGACGCCGATATTCAAGAGTCGCGACAGCACCACACTGCCGCCGCTGGAAGCCAGGGTAAAACTGGCATGCGGCGAGGTGCTGGTGCTCTGATTGGTCTGACCGTCGCACCAGACAACCAAAAAACCGTTCGCTGGAACGGAGACATTGGCCGGAAACGCCCACCGCGTGAGATTTGAGTAATTATCTGAAAGGCAGAGGCCGGTCAGACTCAAGGCATTGGTGCCGGGGTTGTAGAGTTCAACCCACGGAACGCGGGCGCCGAAGTTGTTCGTCGGGCCGGTAACATTGCCGGTCTGCAATTCGTTCAACCATACAGCCGGGAATGCGGGCAAGGTGGCGGTGACGGAGTTCGCGGCAGCAGGCGTGGCCGCGGCCAACAGCGGCAAGGTCATGGGCGCCGGATTGGTCGTGATGGTGAGGCCATTGCCCGAGAAACGAACCGTGAGCGGGCCACCGTTGGTGCTCTGCAAATACCAGAAGGACAAGGTGTAGGTTGCGCCGGGAGTAAGATTGCCCGAAAAATCCTGCCAAATGGCGGAATTTTGGGTTGAGCCGGCGGCTGCGGCGACGAGATGAAGACTTGTGTTGCCGGAATGTTTGACGTTGTTGCTGATGAGAGAGGCGCCGTTGTTGCCGTCGCTGCCAATGGTCCAAGGGACCAACGACGTTTCAAAACCGCCGTTGCTGACCACATTCACACCCGTTTCGGCGACCGAACCGGCCACCACGCTGACATCATCGATGTAAATGTCCCCGGCGGATTGGAGGTAAATGTAGAGCGGGCGCGTCACGTCCGGGCGGGGTATGCCGGTGGCGCTGGCGCGGACCCACTGCGGTTGGGGCAGCAGGGAGGCGAGGGCGGGAACGGCAAGCCAATTCGCCACCCGACTGTTGTCCTGCGTGGGATCGATGAGTTGCAACGAAGCGCCATTCGTTATCACCGGCCAAGGAGTTGCGGCCTCGTAGCGCACGCGATTTACCGCAACTTCCTGACCGCCATGGGCAGGGTCGGGCATGAACAAGGTGAGTGTTTCGCCGTCGGCATCCAGGTTGCCATCGAATTGATCAAAGACCGGGAGGGTATTGCCATAAGCGATCGCGAAGGCCACCCGATCTTTGGCCAGGACCAAAAGGGCCTTCGGAGCGAGAATCGATCCAGGCGGAAAGGTGTAGCTCAAGCCGTTGATCCGCCAACCGCTCAAGTCGAAAGTAAAATCGGGTGAGGTGTTGAGCAACTCCACAAATTCGGCCTCGGGTGCTCCCGGATTATACATAATTTCGTTGAACACAATAATGTTGGCAGGCACCGGTACGGTGCCGGTGAATACGACGGTCGCGGTGGAATTGGTGAGGAGATTGCCGTGGAGATCAAAGCCCTGAATATTTAGCAGGTTGGTAGGTGAGCCGACGGGAACCTGGATGGTCCAGGCTGAAACCGAGGTCCACGTGACCGGATACCGCACGCCGTTGATCAGAATCGATGTGATCTGCACCGGCGCGGTGCCGGTCAGAGTCACGAGGTTGCTGCTGACAGAGAATGAATTCGTTCCGTTCACGGCGAAGGGAGAGTTGCCGCCGGCGCTGTTGATGGTGCTGATGGCGTAACTGCCGCGCTGCTGGATGTAGGCGAGGTCGCCGGAGTAATCCTGGCCGGAAAACGATCCATAATGGCTCGCCCAGTATGTCATGTAGGCGGGGTTGAAGGTCGTATTGATGTCATCCAACATGTGCGCGTAAAGGCGGCGCAAGTTTGCCGGCAGATTTATGATCCGGGAAAGGTTCTGATCACCCACCAGCGGGGCGGTGATCGCCTGACTGAACGAGAAATCCATGTCCCACGGAAAATACAGGACCTTCCCGTCATCCGGCCTGACGTAAGCGATGAGATTATGGTTGCCGCCGAAAGTGTACATATCCCCGACGCCGCACAAGCTGACGATCGCGTAAGCGCTCAACCATTCGTCCAAATCCATCGCGGGGCGTGTCTGGGTGTCCAAGGCGCTTACGTTCAGGCTGCAAATCTTGGCGAGGTTGACCAACGTTGAATAGTCGTCCACGCTGCGGTGATTCTTGAGAATGAAGTTGTAGCGATAGGCCTCCTTATCGCCACCCAGATCGGAGAAATCCGCGCCCTGAACACTGTCGGGTGACGGAAGCTTGTAGCTGCCGGCGTCAGCGGTGCCGGGATAGTAGGTCAATTCGTACTCAAACAGCGAGCCATTGCCGCCGTTGGTGAAGGCTCCGCCAATGAAATTGTCCTCGTAACGCGGGCAAAGAATGGCCATGCCGTTCTGCGCGCTCTGCGGAGCGATGACCCGGCAAAGGTCGGAGTTGAGCTCGGGAACTCCGGCATGCACGGCCATGTGTTTCAATACAATCTCCTCCAGCGCTGGCCGGGTGCCGCCACCGGAGCGATCCACCAGCAGCACCGGATGCACGCCGCGGAACAAATCGTGGGGATTGAATTCAAGGTGAAATCCAATCCGATCGGCCGCGACCCGGCCGCGTTCGCTGCTTTTGAGTCGGACGGCCATGTCATAGTACGCCTGGCGCTCGTCATAAATCACCGTGCAAGGCAAATTTTCATTGCTCATCAGGTTCGTGGTGGCGTATTGCAGGGCGAAATTGGCCGGTGACATCAGGATCCGGAGGTTGTGGGCCAGCGGGACATTGGCAAGCCCGTCGTAGACGCGATAGAAGGCACCCGCATTGGCGCCCCGGGCTGGAAAGGTTGAGACCGCGCCAAGGCCGTCAACCGCCCGAACATAAAACTGAACCAGACTGTTTATCGGCAGCCCCGGAATGGTTCCTTTGAAAGCTCCATTGGTCAATTGCATGGGCGAGTTGGACCACGCGCCGCCGTTAACGGACCACCAAGCAGCACAGGCGGCGACGCCCTGCGGATCTTGAACCACGGCGAACACTGACACCGGTTGTTGTGGCTGGGGAACGACGGGTTGGTGTTGGAATTGGGAAAATGTGGGGCCAATATTTGGTGAATAGCGGGAATTAACGGCGCCGGGCGTGCCGTTCCGTTGGGGGACGGGCAACGCCATGGTACGAGCACCGCGATTGAAGTAGAGGCGGGTGTTCAAAAGGTGGTTGCCGGTGATCCATCTGGCCCGGTAGGAAATTTCATATAGCACCCCGTTCGTGACGGCACGACCACCGGCCAGCGTGGTCTCGATGTGGTTGTTCAGGTGTTCTTGCGGTCCGCTGGCGACGACATGCAGGATGTGGTTACCGGGGCTGTCCGGATCGGGTTCGAGGACGCTGCGCTGGTGATTGCCGACGAGACGCCAGCCGTTAAGGCCGCTCTCGAAGTTGCCGTTGGTGATCAGTTGCACCGGGTTGTTCGTGGGCGAGGCCACGACGCTGAGGTCGTCCACCCAGCATTCGCCGTCGCTCAGCAAGCCGAGGATGAAGTCATGCCACCGGTCGTCGGGTCCCGAGGTGGCGCTGGGTTGTGCGACCATGCGATAAGTAAAAGTTTGCCATGAAGATTTTCCGGACTCAATGCTCGGAGCCCAAGCTTCCGCCTGGGAGTTATCAGCACCGGGGTCACGCAGTTCGAGGCTCGATCCGCCGCCGCCCGGGAATTCCGACCAGCGGCCACCGCTGTAGTAATGAAGCTGGTTTGCGGGATTGCCGAGCGGATCCGCGAGGATAATGTGATCGCCGTTGCCGAGCTGGCCGCTGTAATTGCCCACGATATCAACGGCTGGATAAATCGCGCGCAAGGCGAGCGCGTCCCGCGCGACGACCAGATAGCCGCCCGGGGCAATGGTCTTAACCGGGCCGAAGGCGTACTTGATGCCGCCGGCCAAGCTCCAACCGGTGAGATCCACGGTATCCGGGCCGCGGTTGTAGAGTTCGAGCCATTCCTCGGGATTGGCAGACGGGAGCTGGTTGGTGTTTGCCGCCGGAAAATCCTTGTGATTATACATGATTTCGTTGATCACCAACTCGGCGTGGAAAGCAAAACTGTTGCTGGCACCGGGCGTCGGCAGGTTGGGAACGAGCCACGCACCCGTTCCGTCCGGAAAACGGGCGCGGGGAGATTTTTTCAAAACGAGGCCGTCATAGACTTCTTTCTTATCCGGCGTGAATAAAAACAATTTTTCACCCGACGCCGGGGAGAGGAAGCCGAGCACATTATTCGAGAGCACCATGAATGCGCCGGGGGCGAGCGTCAGATCCGGCGGCAGCAGGTGATCAGTATTTGTGACGCCATCATGGTGGATGATGCAGTTGGCCAACGAGACCAGGTTGGTTCCGTAATTCATCAACTCGAGCCAGAACACGGAGCTGGCCGTGCCGGAAATTTCGTTAAACGCGACGGTGACCGGTGGCGGGGACGAAACAAAATTGTCCGCGCCGGGCGTCCCGCCGCTCTGGCGGCTTGCGGTCCAATTTGCGGCCGCGGCACCGCCCCAGTCACGATCCAGCTTGGCGAGCGACGGACCGGCGCCGTCCGGCGTGACCGGCCAATCCCCGTCGGTGCCGAAGGTGAGGCGGTCCATCAGCCGTCCCGAATTGTTATATAATTCCAGGGTGCCGCCCTGATTGTTAAGCGGGCTGACGAAAGGTCCGAACACGTTTGAGGAGAGTCCGGTGGCGGCCTGCAGTTGGGCCGGATCGCGCGCCAGCACAATATAACTGCGGCCGGCCACGCGCGTCCCGTTGGGAAAGGCATAAGAAGAGTCCCCGCCCAACCGCCAGCCGGATACGTCCACATCCACCGCCAATTGGTTGTACAATTCGATCCATTCCATCCCGGCCTCATTGGTCGCGGGGTGATACATGATTTCATTGAAGACCAACACGGCATCGGCGGTGTTGCCAATGCTGGTGGGAGAGGGGCTCATTTTTACTGCTGCCGTCGCGGAGGGGGCCGCATTCGTCCCTTCCACAATAATTTCGGCGTAGCCGGAATATCCGTTTTCCGTGCCGGCGTCCTGAGCGGTGAAATCGAATTTCAGAAACGCGACGTTCGTGGCGAGGGGCGCATGAGTCGTGGTGGTGATGGCGACACGGTTGGCGGACAAACCGGATACGGGAGGATTGTAATAGACGCTGGTCAACAGAATGAAGGACGAAGCGTTGGAGAGTGTGGAATAAAAAACGTTATAGAACTGGCCGTCACGACCGGTATCGGGCCAGCCACTGTAAACAACGATATTGGTGATGTCGGCGCCGTTCAAAAAGTAGCTGACCGATTGGCCGGCGAGGGAGCCGCACGTGGCATAGGAGGATTTGTTGTCAACCAAGCCAAAGGTCCCGTCAGTCAGCGCGGCGATGCCGGTGACGCCGGGTTCGTTGGCGAAACTTCCCGATCCGACCGAGCTGGGCGCCTGACCGCTGATCAAACTGTCCGTCTCAATGATCCAGGTGGGTGTGAAGGATGCGCCGCCATGTTGGTTTTGGGTGGTGACCGAAATGAAGGATGTGGCGGCATTGGTTGCAACGGTCCCTTCGACGGTGATCTCGGAGTAACCGGCGTAGCCATTCTCGACTCCGGGGGTGAAGTCGAATTTCAAAGCGACGACATTGGCGGCGATCGGCGCGCCGGTCGCGTCGCCAAGAATGACCCGGTTGGCCGTGGGGATGCCGACGGCAACCGGTGGATTGTAATCCACATTGCCCAACGGGATGAACGAAGCCGGCTGCGCGATCGTGGCATAAGAAACGACATACCTTTGCGCATCGCGTCCATTGTCAGCCCACCCGCTATAGACCGTGATATTGGTGAGGTTATATCCGTTGGTCGAGGCGGGCAGGGTGTAGATCACGAACTGGCCTGAGGAGCCATTGTTACCGGCGGTCGCAAAGGGGCCGTTACCAGTGCCCGCTGGGCCGATGGCTCCGTCGGTCAGCTTCGAGAGGCCACCGGCGGATTCCAATTGGAAATCACCGGAAGAACCGCTGGGGAACATTCCGTTAATCAAGCTGTGGGTCGTGGGAATCCAAGTGGGGGTAAACGGAACGGGACTATTCTGATTCTCCGTCGTCATTGTGAGCGCAGCCGAAGCGGAATTGTCCAGTGTCAGCCAAGCCGAAATCAAAAGGCCGATCACCCATTTCCGTTTTGAGCCGTTGTATGTAGTTGTAATAAATCGAAAAGTGTTGGAGTAAATTTACTCAGTTGATCCCGGCAAAGTGAGAAGATTGGAAAGCACCGTCACTCACCGGGGGACCTGTGGTGAACGAGGTTTGGCGGCGATAACAGATGTCAGGTCGGGCCGGGGTCCCAAGGGTTGAGGCTCAGGTCCGGTGGGGGCGCACATAATGATGTTGATTTAACCTTATTTTAGGTCAAAAGCCAACTTTGGGCATCCCCTAAGCCGGTAATGGAGTCATCACCGAAATAGGGGAGGGTAGAACTCGGACGGTGGCTGCTTTGAGTTGTTTGCCCTCGCCAATCCCCGGCGATGTTTTGGACGGGTTAACCGGTGGTCAACGCGGCGCGGGCGTCGCCGGCGGTGCCGGTTTTTTCCAGGAAGTAATCGTAGTTTCCGGGATAGGACTTCACCTGGCCCTCGTTGACGTGCAGCACCTTGGTGGCGAGGTGGCGGATGAAGTGGACGTCGTGGGAGATGAAAACCAGGGAGCCCTCGTAGCGTTCCAGCGCCAGGGTGAGGGATTCCACGGTGGTGATGTCGAGATGGGTGGTGGGCTCATCCATGAGCAGCAGGTTCGGCGGGTCCACCAGAAATTTAATGAGGTTGAGGCGGCTTTTTTCGCCGCCGCTGAGCACGCTGGTCAGCTTGTAGATCTCTTCCTTGCGGAACATGAAGGAGCCAAGCACGCCGCGCGCCTCGTCCTCGCGCAACTCCGGCGCGCGGCTGAGGACCTCGTCGAGCACGGTTTTGTTGGGGTCGAGGGTGTCGGCGCGGTGCTGGCTGAAGTAGCCGAGCTTGGCGTTGTGCCCCAGTTTGCGCTCGCCTTGCTGGAATTCAACGACGCCCGCCAGGATTTTGAGCAGCGTGGATTTGCCCGCGCCGTTGGGGCCGACCAGGACGGTGCGCTCGCCCCGTTCGATGGTGAGGTCCAGGCCGGCGTAAACTTTTTTCGCGCCATAGGCCATGTGGATTCCCTCGAGGGAAATGGCGCGCTGGCCACCACGGGGTGGCGCCGGGATTTGAAAGCGGAATGGTTTGCGGGGCGGCGACGGTTTTTCGATCAACTCCAGGCGTTCGATCTGCTTAAGCTTGCTCATGGCCTGGGAGGCCTTGGAGGGAATGGCGCGGAACCGGTCGGCGAATTCTTGCAGCGCCTGGATTTCCTTTTGCTGGTTTTTGTAGGCGGCCACCTGCGTTTCGTAATTGGCCTCGCGTTGCCGCAGGAAGTCTGTGTAATTGCCGGCGTAGGGGATAAGTTTTTTTTCCGCGATCTCGTGGACCTGGGTTACCACCTCGTCCATAAACTGGCGATCATGGGAGATCAGGAGCAGGGCGCCGGAGTAATTCTTCAAATAATTTTGCAACCAGAGCAGGGCGAGCAGGTCGAGATGGTTGGTGGGTTCGTCGAGGAGGAGCAGGTCGGGTTCCATCACCAGCAGGCGGGCGAGGTGGGCGCGCATCACCCAGCCACCGCTCAATTCCTTGGCGGGCCGGTCAAAGTCCGCCGCGCGGTAGCCCAGACCGGCCAGAATTTTCTTCGCTTTGGCGGCGACCTGGGGATCATTCAACGCACCATGCTTGGCGTGGGCTTCGAGGTATTCGGGACCGGCGACGTCTCCTGCGGTCTCGAGTTCATGGAGACGCTTCTCCAAGCGGGGCAATTCGCCGACCCGGCCGGTGGCCACGTCCATGACGGACTCCTCACCGATGGCTTCACCTTCTTGCGGGAGATAGCCAACCATCGTCCATTCGTCGCGTTGAACGGTACCCTCGTCGGGTTCAGTGCGCTTGAGAATGATGGAGAAAAGGGTGGACTTGCCGGCGCCGTTCGGGCCGACAAGGGCAACGCGGTCGCCGTAATTGACCTGCAGGGAGGCGTGTTCGAAGAGTATTCGACCGCCCATGGACATTTTTAAATCGTTGATTGAAAGCATGTAAATAACGATCGCCAGCCGTTTCGTGCATGGGGAGCTTGGGTTCCGGCCACAAAGTCATCGTTAATTGAGCACCGGACCACCCTCGCGTTTCGGGCGATCGAACGAAGAAGATGGCTGCGAAACGGGTTGAACGCCAGTCAAAAAATCTGGCCTGACGTCCGCCACTCGTTGCTAGGTCGTCTGGATCCGGAAGAGGTGGGCTTCCCCCGCCTTGGTGAAGATGGCGAACTCGTTTGCCGTCTGGGCCCGCATCAGCGCCATTGGTTCGGCTTTGCCCGGCCATTCAAAGGAATTCTGGTGGAATCCGGCGCGGTGCGGGTCACAGATGCGACCCTCATGGTTGGACAATAAAATAAGCGTGCCGTTGGCGGAGAACGCCGCCAAGGGGCTGACCAACTCGGGACAAATGGTTTCGACGTTCTCCTTGATGTCATCGAAGCGTTGACAGGCAACGCCGCGTTCCAGTCGCATCAAGACGCTGAGTGGCAGATGCGGCGCGGAACCGACTAACGAGAGAATGGCTGATTCCGTTTCCCAGCATTGATGGGGCCGGTTGGGGCGGTGCAGGAATAGCTGCTTGTCGGCGGCGATCCAGACGAGATCGCGTTGAACGAGGAGCGAGAGATGCCGGACGTTCCCGCTGATTTCCTTCGCGATTTCTGACAACCCGGTGTTCGCCACCAGATTGCCGCCAGCGGTACGACATTCCAGAAGCAGGCCGTCAGCGCCGGAGCGCAAAAGCCAGTTAAAGCCGGCGTGAGAACACGCTCTGATTACGTCATCAGGCAGCCAACCTGGTGTTCCGGCACAAAGGGCCCAACCGAAACGGTCCGTGCGAATAAACACCTGTTCCGGAAGCCGTATCAAAGTTGGTCGTGAGGGACCAGGGGTGAGCATGACTGAGGGTGGTTGCGCGACCAATTCATCAAACTCAAACAGCAGCGGTGATTCTCCAAGGGGCGGGGAAGGCCAACGGATCATCTGGTCCTTTCCCTCCCAGTCGCCTCGCAACAGCAACAGATGTTCCCGTCCATAGCCGGCGGCGTAGAAACAAGCGCCTGAACTTTTCACTGTGTGCCAGCGAAAGCCTCGCGGGAGATTGAACGTTCGCACGAGGATGGGCGAACTGGTTTTCTTCACCGGCGTGGCCAGGCGCTGGCGGCGGAACTGTTGATTGCGTCCGGCCACGAAGCGGACGGCGTCCCGGGCCAGCAACCGGTCTTCCGGCGCGAGCTTGACCAGCGCGTCGGACAGAAGCACCGCCTCGGCCGGAGCGGCGAGCGCCAGACGTTCGCTGGCCTTGATGCGGACCAGGTCGGCAGCGGATCGGCGGACCTGATGATCGGGGTAGGTTGAACTCTGGTGGGAGAGCAGGCCGACCAACTGAGCAGCCATGCCGGGCCTGGTTCGCTCGGCGCGAAGCTTGTCCAGCAGCTCGCGTCCCTGAGCGTGACATCCCCGTCGGGCCAAAAACGCGAACTGCGCTTCGAGGCATTGGAATGCTTGATTGGATTGAGGCCAACCCTCCGCGAGGATGCTGAGTGCTTCATCCGGGGCCGCGAGGCGTTCTTCCAACAACTTTGCGGCACCTACGCGGTCCTCGCGCTGGAGAAGCTTCTCGACCTCCCGCCGGCAGGACTCAGCCGCCAGGTCCGGCTGCCCGAGCCGAACATACAGGTCAGCCACCTCAAGGAAGCATGACTCTTTTTCGTAGAGAGCGATGGCCTCGGGAAAGAAACCACCTTCGGCGAGGCACACGGCGGCTTCGCGCGGGCGGCGCAAGTGTTCCTGGTAAACCACCGCGGCCTCCCGGAAATGGCCGCCTTGTTTGAGTGCGGATGCAGCGGCCTCAAGATCGCCGAGCAATTCGGCGAAAATATACGCGGCCCGGCGGTAACGGCCCAGTTGGAGTTCACGGTTGGCCAGTTCCCGATAACGGGCTGTTAATTGTTGACGTAATTGGGCGGGGATGTCCCAAAAGTCAGCCGCGTTGCCACCCCGCAAGCTGCCGAGATTAAAATCCGGGGTTCTTGCCCCCAGCCGATTGCCGGGCGGGGCGAGTCCGCGATGCGCGAGTTGATTCAGCGGGATGGCATGGCGCAGGCCGAGCTCCGGGTTTTCCTTCAACTGGTGGAGCAGGCGATTGAGCTCCTTATGGCGAAGCGATTCGATCTCCCCGGCAATTCGGCGGAGACGCGAGGTTGCCCAATCCTCCAGGTTGTTGATCCAGGTTCGTTGCAGTCCATTGTGCGGGACCTGCCGCAACAGGGAAGCAAGCAAGCGGTTAAACTGTTGGTTCGCGGCGCGTCGAAGCTTGTCCGTCGGGCCTTCACCGGGTTCGTCCGGCGCGGGCGGTAAATCAATTATGGGATCGGAGCCAATCTCCTCGCTGGCATTTCCGAACAGGTCGGCCAGGGAAACCGGTTGGGCCACCGAGATCGAACGGAGGCGCGAATTGAAGCCGACGCCGGAGCGGGCCAGATTCCAATTTTCCACCCGGGAAGGTGGTGACCGCAACAGATCAGAAACCTTGAGGGCATCCGCGAGATCGAAGCCAACCAAGCCGATGCCCGGATGGAAGACCTGAACTGCGTGCAACAATTTCAGCTCCGAAGGTTCCACGGGCGGCGAAAGCTCCGCGTTGACGGGTAGATACAACATTCCCGCCACAACACCGAAGGCCATGGCGCGCCCGGAGGTCTTGGGCAGAATGCCGGCTGGCGGGACCACCAACACCCCGGCCACGGAACGGTTGGCATGGGAGCGCGGCAGGACGAAAAGTCGGAGTTTTTCTTGGGGTATTTCCCAACCGCAGATTTCTTCCAGCCAAGCCACGGGGTCGGCGCCCGCGATGAACCAGGCCACCGGTTCGCGCACTGGCTCGGGCATCTGCTTAAGATGGAGGAGGGGTGAGTTCATGGGCCGGGGCTGATGGCGTAGATTTTTTCCAACATCGCCAAAGGGCTGATGGTCTCCGAGCCCGGTGGAATGAAGAACGAAGACCCGGCCATTCGGCCGTCCGAGGACCAGGCGGCCATGAAGCCATCGGACAGGACCAGGCTGATCTCCGGCTCGGAAGCGTCAGCGCTCCGCAAATGCAGCAAGCCGCGGCTGTCGAGCCATACCCGTCGGCCGTCGGGCCAGGTGACAACTTTCAGGGTAAACGGATGCTCAGCAGGGATGATTGTCCTTTCAAACTTTCGTGCTGCAGCAACCTCCCGGGCGTCGGGCTTGATCTCGATCAGGCGCAGTGTGTGGCCGTCGGATTCAGTCAGGCACCACCAAACACCTTTGATGTCGCGCAACCACAGTCCGCGGGCAGCAGTCAGGAGAACCGCGTCGAACCGGACGCGCAGACTGGTGGTGGGAGGGATAATTTGGGGGTTGAACGCCCTTCGGCTCTCGCTTTTCGACATGAAGCTGCACCGGTTGTTCCGGAGATCAATCAATTGATTGTTTGGGCTGTCCCCGATCCCGGGAACCAGCAAGCGGTCCCCCTCCGGGGAAATCTCGTAATGGTGGATCAGGCGGCCCAAATTGATTTGTCTTTCGCCGGTGTTGGAAAATACCTCGCCCTTCTTGGTCAAGGCCCACGGGCCTTCGAAACCCTCGCGATCAAACAGGGCGAGGACATCCGCCTGCGCCACCCGGGGATCCAGAGTGAGCGGTTCAAAGTGCAGTTGCTCGCCGTTGTAAGTCAGAAAGGCCCAAGACCCGTTCGGTTGGGAGAAGAATCTGCCATGGGAGTGCAGGCGCGGGTCGGGATTTAGCAGCTTGCCGAGCGGCGCGCCTGAATCCATATCAAAGGCGGTGATCATCTGCCGGGCGATGAGGTAGAGCAGCCCGCCTTGCGCCAAGACCTGGGTGTTCTCGGAGTCCGGCAGCGGCAATTCCTGGGTCCGCAGACTACCCGTCACGGAGTCCCAAGTCGTGAGCAGGGCGAGTGGTTGATTGCCGCGTTGCTTGAGGACGTGGATCTTTCTGCCGTCCTCAGTGGTGCCCAGCCAGAGCGTGTTTCCTTTCGGCAGGTCCGAGACGAGCAATTCGGCCCCCTGGGTGTTCGATTCCCAACGGAGCAACCGTCGGTCGCGCATGACCGCAATGCCACCCTCCTTGGAGTAACGGATGGCTTTTTGCATCTTGCCCACGATTGGCAGCAGGAAGGGAAACGGACGGATGGAGAAGATCAGCGGCAGATTGGGATCCAGTGGCTTGTCGCGCAGTGGCGCTGATGGCTGGTTTGGTTTTGAAAAGAGACTTTCCAGGGAAATCACCGCCTGGCAGAGCAGTGAATGCCGGTGCGGATGCAGGAACATTTCAAACGAACCGTCGCGGTCAACAGAGGCAATGTAAAAAGCTTGGGAGGTCACCTCCCGAAGCCGGAGTTGAAAATCGGGGTCATCCAGAGTGTCACGCTGGGTAACCAAAACTGTCTCGACTCCGGGGTCATCGGCGAATTGCGTAAAGAACGGGGCCAAGGCACCACCGGGTTGGGCGTAAGTTTGGAGGACGCCAAGGTGAGCAATTAATCCCGCGCGGGTCAGCAGGTCAATTTTTTCAACCCCTTCCGGGGTCGCACGCCAGGTGGTGACCTCGCCTTGCCGGTCTTCCTTGGCCATGAGGGCGAGAGCGACGGCGGTGGCGAATATGCGCGGCAATCCCCACGTGCGGACACCCGCATCCAGCAGCACGGCGAAACGGCCGGGCGGATGGGTTGCCGGCGGCTCGCGGCGGAAATAGAGAGCCTCGTTGAGTGCGACCCTGACCGCGAGGGTCACATCATCATTGGCCAGTTCGCTTGGAAGCAGGCGGTCGAGTGTTCCGCGGTTGGAGATGTCCGAAAACCCGCCCAAGGCCAATTCGTCGATTTCCGATAATGATCGCGGCAAGTAGAGCGCGGCCATGATGTCGCGGACAACTCTGGCCAGGCCTTCGTGTTCCTGATCATTCCTGAGTTGTGCCAACAATTGCCGAACGTTTTCCGCCGGCTTCAGGTCCAGCTCGGCCGATTTTGGGAGCGCATCCAGACCTGTCCGCATGCGCAAGGCCAAAGCTGCCGGAGCGAGCCCTTTGAGCCGATGGCTGAGGAAACGATCGGTGGCAACCGTGGTGTCCTCGCCAGCCTCGCGTTGGTTCAACGAGTCCTGGGAAAGGACTCCCGACTCCAACGCTTGGATGATGCTCCGTGCTGGTTGGATGCGGCGCTCAGGACAACCCTCGAACACCGCTCCAATCAGAAATGCCTTCGCCTGGGAGCTGTTGCGGAGGTCCGTCGGCAAATCCTGCAACCGACGAAGTTGCGCGATGAATTCCGAGAACTCCTGGTTGGCTGGATCATTCCAGGTGCGCAGCAGGAGTGGAGTGGGCACGGTTGAGGGTGTCAG
>JAQGOT010000016.1 GCA_028293465.1 Pedosphaera sp.
CGCCGGCGGCCGCTCGGTAAGCGTCGCCACCGCCCCGCCCGATTGCTCGACCAGGAAAGTCACCGCGCTGGCCGCCGCCGCCAGGCCCAGGAACGGCACCTTCTCCCAGACCAGCCGCCGCCAGGGCACCCCGCCCCGGTTCAGGGGCCACCAGTCCAGCAACAGCAGCACGCAGTGCAGGGTCACCACCATCGGCTTGGACAACAACCCCAGGGCAAAGCAGAGCAGGGTCAGGAGGTAGCGCCGGCGCCCGGGCCGCTCCACGTAGCGCCCATAGGCCAGCAGCGTCAGCAGCCAAAAGCAGGCGCCCAGCACGTCCTTGCGCTCGGCCACCCACGCCACCGACTCCACATGCAGGGGGTGCCACGCAAAGAGCGCCGCCACCACGGCGCTGCGCCCGGTGGCGCCCGTCATCCGGCGCAGCACCGCAAACAACAACAGCGTGTTGGCCAGGTGCAGGAGCAGGCTGGTCAGGTGGTGGCCACCCGGCCACAGGCCCCAGAGCTGGCAGTCCACCATGTGCGAAATCCAGGTCAGCGGATGCCAGTTGCCGGCGTAGCCGCTCGTGAAGGCCCACGCCACCGCCCCCGGCGTCACCCCCCCCTGCACGTGCGGATTGGCGGTCACGTAGTCCAGATCGTCGAAGTTGGTGAAATCGTGGAACAGCACCTGGCCGTAGGCCAAGAGGGTGCCCAGCACCAGGCCCAGGCAGAGGAGCAGGAATCGACGCTTATGAGTGGAACTTGCCATCAGTTCAGACCCTTCCCTTGCCAGAAAGGAGAGCGTGACAAAAGCAAAATACTTTGGCCGAGTCGCTGGAGGCGATGCGAGCTCGGCAAGTTTGGCGCGTTATTTTCACGCGGAATGCGTGAAAATTTCACCACAGCAGGGTTTGAACATTCGAAATGATTGGCTTTTTCGGAGGGAGGGGCGGTGGCACCGTGACTGCTATTGAAACATTCAAATCAGGTTGACACTGCGAACAGTTTATTTAAAGTTCGCGGACTGTTACCCAAAACGAAAAAAAACATGAAGAACACACGCAAATTCAAACTTGGGGCTTTCACTCTTATTGAGCTGTTAGTCGTTATCGCCATCATCGCCATTCTGGCCGGTCTTTTGCTGCCGGCGCTGGCCAAAGCCAAGCAGAAGGCTATCCGCATCAGCTGCGTCAACAATCTCAAGCAGGTGGGGTTGTCTTTTCGCATTTGGTCGGGTGATAACCGGGACCGTTTTCCTCAAGCGGTTACGATTGCCGAAGGCGGAGCGGCGCCTAACACCGGCACCATCCAACCAGCTGCAGTTTTTCAGGTTTACCAATGCATGTCCAATGAGCTGAACACACCGAAGGTTGTGATTTGCCAGGCGGACGACCGGCCTATCGCCACGAACTTCGTCAGCACCGGCACTGGAGCCAGCTTCTTGGGCAATACGAACGTCTCCTACTTCGTCGGCAAAGATTGTGAGGAAACTCAACCGGCGGAGTTGCTCGCTGGTGATCGCAATATCTATGGTCCTACGGCCTTGGTCACCGCCAACGGCGGTTTTGGCAATGGGCCCACGACCAGTATCACCTTCGGCACCAATATCACCGCCGGCGTAACCGTGCCTGCTTGGACCGACAAGATGCACCAAAAGAACGGGAATATCACCCTGGCCGACGGCAGCGTTCAGCAGTTGAGCGGTTCCCGTTTGCGTGATGCCATGCGCGTTTCCGGCGATCCCCTTGGAACTGCCGGCAACGTCATCTTCTTCCCGTAATACTGATTTAATCAATCGCAAAAACACAAAGGCATCCGCAAGGATGCCTTTTTTGTTTGTACGGCCAGCGGCTTTCCCCACACTGCGGAGGCTTTGGTTTGTCCCCGAACCTTCGCGTGCGGGGGCGGGATACCCAAAGGTTGAATCCGTTCTGGTTCCTCTCCTCCTCCATGGGTTGGTCATTCATGGTAACTCTGCCAATTACGATGACGCAGGTGACGTGAGTTTGAACCCGCGCGGGCAAGCCGTGGCGCGAGTGAGCGAATGCGGACAGACCTTCCCATCAGCGCAACCGGTCCTGTGAAGCGAGCGGGTGGCGGATCAGAGAGCCGCGGCGGTGAGTTCGATGATGGTCCGGAGCGCGGTGGCGGGGCGAAATTGCGTGGCTTGAAATAATTTGTCCACGACCGGCTTGCGCCGGCGCATGTCCTCGAAACCCGGCGCGTAAGCCTGATTGTAAGAAACGAATTCGATGGGCGAGGAGGAGTTGAGAATCCTCACCACGTGTTGGGCGAGTTCGAGGATGCTGATTTCCTCAGTACTGCCGACATTGAACACCTCACCACGGGCAGCGGGACACTGTTGCAGCCGGACCAAGGCTTCGACCGTGTCATTGACATAACAAAAACAACGGGTTTGCCGGCCATCATCGTGAACTTTCAGCGGTTGTCCGCTGCGCGCGGCGGCGATGAAACGGGGCAGCACCATGCCGTAACGGCCGGTCTGGCGCGGGCCGACGGTGTTGAACAGGCGGGCGATCACCACCGGCAGCGAGCGTTCCTTGGCATGGGCCAAGGCGAGGAATTCGTCCATCAGCTTCGAGCAGGCATAGCTCCAACGTCCGTGATGCGGCGGGCCAATCAGTAAATCATCCTCCTCGGTGAACGCCGCTTTCTGGCTCTTGCCATAAACCTCCGAGGTCGAGGCCAGGAGCAAGGGCACCCTTTTATCCGCCGCTGCCCGCAGCAAAACTTCCGTTTCGTGCAGATTGGTTTCCAGCACGTGGATGGGTGAGTTCACGACCAATTCAACCCCGACCGCGGCCGCGAGATGATAAATGGATTCAGCGTCGCCGACGATCCCGGTCAACTCCCGGCACTGAGACACTTTGCCGCGGATGATCCGCAGGTCGGGATGGGCTGCGACGGCTTTTAAATTTTCCAGGCTGCCGGTGGAACAATCATCGATGACCGTGACCGCTTTTCCATCGGCCAACAGACGTTCCACCAGGTGGGAACCAATGAACCCGGCGCCGCCGGTCACCAAGACGTATGGTTTGGTGGGCATCAGTTCGTTTTTACTTCCGAAGCTGGGGGGGTGGCGGCGGGTGGGTGGGTGGCCAGGCTGACGGTGCCCGAATCCTGCAGTAATGCGCCCGCCAGCGTCTCGGCCAGCTTTTGCCGGTAAGCCGGATCGGCGATCTGCCGGGCTTCCTTGGGATTGGACAAATAGCCGCCTTCCACCAATACCGCCGGACGGTTTTGGCCTTGCAAGACCCCCAGAAACCGCGCCCGGCGGACACCGCGATCCTGGAAGCCGTTGACCTTCAATACCGCGCGATGCAGCAGCACGGCGTACTGAAGGTTCTCAACATCGAACTTGTTATTTGGAAAACTGAGCCCGGCATTATCGTGAAACCCGCGGGTCAAGTTCGAGGGCATGCCCGCGGGCGTAAGACAATACGTTTCCAGCCCGGCCTGCGCATGGTCCGGGGAGGAGGAATTGAAATGGAGGCTGAGGAACAAATCGGCTTTGTGTTGTTCGGCGAAGACGACGCGGTTCGAAAGGGCGAGGTTCAGGTCGTTGGTGCGGGTGAGCAGGATGGTCCAGCCGTTGGTAACCAAAAGGGCTTGCAAGCGGCGGGCGAGGTCGAGCGTGTAATCCTTTTCGAATTGATTGTTATAGGCGCTTTTGGCTCCCGTATCCATGCCCCCGTGACCGGGATCGATCACGATAACCCGGTTGGACTTGACCACCCCGGACGGATAGGTGACCAGCGGCTCAAAATTCTTGCGCACATCGAGGTTATGAATGCAGGGGCGGCCGTTGATGATCTGGGGAGCAAAGCCCAGGAGGTATTCCAGACCATTCCAATGGGCGGTTTGACTGCCAATCTTGACGGTCATGGTGCCGTTGCTCGCGGTGATGGCATAGACCTGGGAGGCGTCGGCAGAGACGCGCCGTGGGGCGGCGAAACTGTTCACCTGGGACCAGCGTTCCAAGGGGACCCAGGTTTCGGTGAAACGATTGGTGGGAGTCGGCGCCGGGGGCGGGGCAAGCACGGGGGCGGGGGGCGGGGTTGGCGCCGGCACGGGTTTGGCCGCGACGATCGGCGCGGGCTCGGTCACCACCACCTGCTCCGGTTCGGAAACCAGCGTGAAATCCGGCGGACGCTCTCGCGAGGCTGTGGAGCAGCCGGCCAGCGCGAGACAAAGAAAAAGAAATGCTCTGCCACAGTATGACACACCCTTATTGTGCGAAACCAAAGCCATGACTCAAGAAGTTTTGGGCTTTTCTGCCATATCCCGTTCGAGGGTTCAAACGGACTTGCGGGTTATGCGGCCCACCCCCATCATAGGAACTTGGATATGAAATCGACGAAAGCCGTCCGCGCTTGAGAATACTGGTCGCCATCACTGGAGCCAGCGGTGCGCTTTACGCGCAGCGGCTGCTTGATAATTTGGACCCGCTTCAGCACGAAATTCACGTGGTGTTGAGCAACTACGCCCAGGTGGTGATCGCGCAGGAAATGCCCGCGGGTCTTCGTCTCCCCGCCGGGGTGAAGAGTCACGGGCTGAAAAGCATGAACGCCCCCTTTGCGAGCGGGTCGAATCCGTTTGATGTCATGGTCGTGATTCCGTGCAGCATGGGCACCTTGGGGCGCATAGCGCATGGTTACAGCGAGGATGTGCTGTTGCGCGCGGCGGATGTGATGTTGAAGGAACGCCGCAAACTCATCCTGGTTCCGCGCGAGACGCCGCTGAACTTGATCCATGTAAAAAATCTCGAACTGTTGCTGCTCGCCGGCGCGGTGGTGTTGCCGGCCAACCCTTCCTTTTACACCCAACCCCAAACGGTGGAGCAGGTCGTGGATACCGTGGTGGCCCGCGTGCTCGATCATATCGGAGTGCCGCATCAACTGGTCGCCCGATGGAAGGCGGAAGCGGAATAATGGACGCCATGCATGGAAACCACGGGATGTTCGCCGCCGCCCCGGATTTAAATCGCCGCTAAAACGATGTTTTCCTCCGTCAGCAAATGGGCCGGTTTCGTAAAACTCTCGCATACCGTTTTTGCCCTGCCGTTCGCCCTGGCCTCCATGGCGGTGGCGGCACGGGCTGATCGCGGTTGGCCGGGTTGGCGAACCTTTGGGCTCATTTTGGCCGCGATGGTTTGCGCCCGCACCTGCGCGATGGCGTTCAACCGCATCGTGGATCGGAAGTTTGACAAGGCTAATCCGCGCACAGCCATGCGCCATCTGCCGACCGGCGAGATTTCCCTGGCGAGCGCCCTCACGTTGTGCGTGCTCAGCGGGGCGGGGCTGGTCGCGGCCAGTTACTTTTTGAATCCCATTTGCTTTTATCTGTCACCCGTGGCGCTGGCGGTCGTTTGCTTTTATTCCCTCACCAAGCGGTTTACCGATTTCACGCACATTTTTTTGGGTGTCGCGTTGGCCTTGGCCCCCATCGGCGCCTGGTTGGCGGTGAAAGGAAATTTTTCCTTCTGGCCGGTGAGGTGGCCGATGAGCGACAACGCGGTGCTGCCCATCCTGCTGGCTTTGGCGGTGGTTTTCTGGCTGATCGGTTTTGATATCATCTACGCATTGCAGGATTACGATTTTGATCGCAAACAGGGGCTGCATTCCCTGGTGGTGCGTTGGGGGCCGAACAACGCCCTGAGCGCCGCCCTGTTGGCTCATTTGGTCATGTGGGGGTTGCTGTTCGGCTTCGGATTGCTTTGTGGGTTCCGCGTGGCATACTTGGTGGGGTTGCTCGTGATTCTGGTGAGCCTGTTGCTGGAACATTGGCTGGCCCGCCGGCGCAGCCTGAAATGGATCAACGTGGCATTCTTCCGGCTGAACGCCCTGATCAGCATCGTGTTTCTGATTGTGACGGTCGCGGAAGTGGTGTTCCCGTTTAATTTCGGCCGATGAGTTTGATGGCAGCTCCCGCAACCGCAGACTTCGGCGTTCATGGGAACTGAAAGAAACGTTTTACGATGAATTTTTTTGCTCAACGCAGCGAGTTGCGCGACATCCATGAGAAGGTCGTCGTCGGCGAGCGCATTTCCGACGGCGACGCCCTGCGCCTTTTCGAGAGCAAGGACCTGAATGCGATTGGCGCCATCGCCGATCTGGTGCGGCAGCGCAAAGTGGGCAACCACGCCAGCTACATCATCAACCGCTACATCAATTATTCCAACTATTGCATCCTGAGCTGCCAGTTTTGCTCGTTCGCCCGCAAAAAGCGCGATGCCGACGGGTTTCAGCACTCGGTTGAGGAAATCGTCGGCAAAGCGCGCGAAGCCCTCGCGCTGGGCATCACCGAGCTGCACATTGTCGGGGGACTGCACCCCTCCCTGCCGTTCAGTTATTATACCGACATGCTGAAAGCGTTGCGGACGCTTGACCCGCGGTTGCAGTTGAAATGTTTCACCGCCATTGAAATCCTGCACCTGGCCTGGCTGGCGAAAAAGTCGCTGCCGGATACCTTGTCGGAGTTGAAGGCCGCGGGATTGGATTCGCTCACGGGCGGCGGCGCGGAGATTTTTCGCAAGGAAGTCCGTTCCGCCATCGCCAAGGGCAAGGAAT
>JAQGOT010000045.1 GCA_028293465.1 Pedosphaera sp.
TGCTCCCATGCGCGCGCGCGATCGCATCCAGCACCGGCACGATTCGCTCCGCCACCGCGGAGGTTTTCCGTCCGCCCGGGAAACCATCACCCCCGTCACCGAGTAATCCCTGCGCCAAGGGACTCCAGGCCAGCGGCGTCATCTTCTCCACCAGGCATTGATCAAGCGTCCCATCAGTGAACGGGTCCAACCGCGCCAGGCTGATCTCCACCTGGTGTACCACCAACGGCATCGGACAAGCCACTTGCAGCGCCGTGACCAGCGTCGGCCGGAAGTTGCTCACGCCAAAATAACGGACCTTGCCCGCTTGCTTCAATTGGGTGAATGCATCCGCCACCTCCTCCGGGTTCGCCAGGTAATCGGGCCGATGCAACTGATACAAATCAATCATTTCAACCCCCAACCGCTTCAGCGATCCCTCGCAGGAACGGATGATGTGCGTTGCGGAAAAGTCATAACGGCCGGGCGAGTCCGGCTCCGGTTCTCCGGCAAAACGGATGCCGCATTTGGTGGCAATGATCACCTCCTCGCGCATCCCCGCAACCTGCTTCAACACCCCGCCAAAAATCCGCTCCGCCACGCCATGACAATAAATATCCGCGTGATCAAACAGCGTATACCCCGCCTCATAGGCAGCCATCACGGCCCGTCGTCCGTGCGCTTCACGCTCCGGCGTCACCTCGGCCGGATTCCAGGTACCGGCCAATCGCCAACATCCATAAGCCAACCGGCTGCTTAAAAGGGAACTGACTCCCAAGGGAATGCTTTCCATAATCAATAATTCGTTTGCAGATTAAAACCAGAAAGCTCCCGGCGCAAAGTCAAATCGCAACCCCGGCGGCAAAACCTGAAAATATTGCGATTGAAATTGACAACCCCTTTCAGTTTGGAAAGCTCGCCCTATGCAAATGCCTGCCGTCAGCGCTCAGACAGGCCTCCACCTCCATGCGCCTGAAAATGATCCGGGTGGTTTCCTCAAGAAACCCCCGCCGCCATTCCGTTCGGGAAATTCTCCTTTCGCAATGATCAAGCGCACCCCTGTCTGGCTCGTCTTCGCCCTGTTTTTTTTCTGGAAAATCGCGCTGTTCCTCCTCTCCACCCAGCCCGTGCCGGCCAACGATGCGTTTTTCTACGATGGCGCGGTCATTAATTATCTCCTCCACGGCGGTTATTACAATCCCTCTGTGGTTCTGGCCTTTCCCATTTCCGGCGCGCACGTCTTCAGCGCCTACCCGCCCTTCTACCAGGTTCCCCTGCTGGCTTGGATGATGGTCTTCGGCACGTCCGCCGCATCCGCCATCGCTTTGCATCTGTTTTTGCTCGGGCTCTATCTGCTGGTGTTGCTCGCCATCCTCCGGCGGCTCCAGACCCCGGCTTGGTGTGTTCAGATTGCCGGACTTTTTCTGCTGACGCTTACCTTTCATGACCGGCCCGACACGTTCGCACAATTGCTGGGCATGCTTGCCCTTTACTCTTGGATTCGTTCCCGGCGCATCTTTTCCGACGGAGCCGAGGCACCGGCTGGCATCTGGACCTGGCTCATGGTCCTCTTTGTTGTGTTGAGTCTAGCTACCGGCCTGCAAATCGGCGCCACTTATTGTGGCATTGTAACGCTGGGCACCATCGCCGCCTGCCGCCTCGGCCGGGAGCGGCTGCCGCTTTTTCCGCTCCTCACGATGTTTTTGGTGCCCGTGGCCCTTGTGCTCCTCGTCAAAACCGCGTTGCCACAGGCATGGGCCGGATTCCAGGAGAACGTTCGCCAGACTCCCACCCTGACGGGATTCCGTGTGCCTTACCCGGAGGAGATCATGAAAGTGGCCCGGACGGTGCCCGCCATCATCCTGGTTGCCCTGATGCTTCCGTTGTCCTGGTTCACGCAACGGCCTGATCTTAGCGTCAACGCCGGCCCGCGGTTCAGCCTGGTCTTGCTCCCCACCCTTCTGGCCGCGTTGGGTGTAATGGCCGCCTGCCTCTGCTTTCTGGCCGCGAATAGCGTGGGCACAATCGCCAACTACCTTCAACCCCTGATCGTCGCGAGCTATCTGGCCCTGTGCGCTTCCGCTTTTCCCGGACGGCGCTGGCTCCGCGGCCAAATCGCCTGCTTGCTCCTTTTGGTCCTTCTTGGCGCTGTGCGCGCCCTCGGAATGACCACCTGGGGTCTCGCTTGCGCCCGGGATGTCAGCTATTCATCCGCCGTCCAACGGGTTCGGGCCGAGCTTGAAAAACAGCCACCCAACTCGCCGGTCGTGCTCTCCTCAGCCTTCCTCTACGAGGCGGCCCGGCACACCAACGTGCAATCGATTCATTGTGACTGGCTCATCGACGTCCGGCACGGCGGGCAACGGAGCCTCGACCTTGAGGGCTTGTTCAACCAGAAACCCGTCCAACTGGTGCTGACCCAGTTCGATTACTATCGCCGCTTTCAGGCCGTGCTCGAAAGCGCCAGGTCCGATCCGCGCATCCAAAGCATCCAGATCGAGGACACCGCCACAATTCGCACGCCGGATTCCATTCCAAAGTTTCAACGGGTCGTTCAGCACATCTCCTGGGCGCCCATCATCGTAAAAATTTCCTGGAAATGAGCCCCGGGCCGGTTTTCGAATCAGCCTTTCCAGACCTGGGTGGAACCATCCGTTTGTCCGCCACGGCGGGTCAGTCACCGCGCCGTAACTGACGGCGACGATGAGCGGAGGGAGTATAGAACAATATGCTGCCGTTCGAGCAACCTGGAGAATCTTTGGTCGCAATATCGACGGACGGGCGATGAGGAATCGGCAAGGCTGGTCAGCGTTGCCTCCTCCGGAGAGGATTTCCCCGGGGCTGCCCGAAGCAGGCGTCTCGCCAGTGCCACCAACCCCGTACGCGAGATGTCGTGGTGACGGCTCTCCAGATCGAGTATCACCAGATGGTTGAATCCGAGGGCCTGCAATTTCGGCAACTCCGCCTCGAGCTCAGGCAGATTGTCGATGGCAAAGACGTTGCGGTTCAACCAAACCGCGGGCGATGCCCCATAATACCGATACACAACCACCACCCGCGCATCCACCGGCAGCATTCCCGCAACACTCTCGATCTCGGTGAAATTCGGAACCCGAGAAGCTTTCACATCACACGCAAAAATGACGACCACCAATACGTGCAGGCCGAGCGCCGCTCCCAGCGCAGCGCGCCAGAGAATCCCGCCCCCCAGCCTGTCAATCAGGGACTGGAAACCGAAAGACGCCGCAACCACAGCCCAGGCCAGAAGCGGCAGCGTATATTGAGGCTCAGGTATTTTACGGACCACAGAAACCAGATAGAAAACGTTCGCGACGATGAGCGCCCACTTTATCCAGGGATTCATGCCTGGGGTCTTTTTCAGCATCGCCGAGGCAAATCCCAACGCGCCCAAAATGCCCATTCCAAACGGCAGCAAACAGCCGAGGACAAAAATGTAGAAGGACGGTCTGGCCAGGGCCCCAAAATCGCCCCTTTCCGTGATGATCGTCAGCACCGTCCAGGGGGTCGGGGGAGCAAGCAGCCCCAGCGCAATCCAGGCGCTCAGGCCAAGCAGCGGAGCCAGGCCCCAGAGAATGGAACAGCGGAAGCAGTCCCGGGCACATTGGCACTTCCTGGCTGCCAACAGAGCCACAAGGATCGGTAGCCCGAAGGCCAGAACGCTGGTTTTCGCCAAAACCGCGAAGAGGAAGCATCCGCTTGAGGCCCACAATTTCCCCCGAAGCGCGAAAAAAAAGGCCGCCAGTATCCCCGTCGTGCACAGGATGTCGGGCATGGGGACTTGTCCAAAGTGAAGCACCAAAGGCGCCGTGGTCCAGACAGCGGTTCCGACGGTGGCTGCGGCCGGTTTCAGCCAGCAGCGAAGAATCAAATACAGCAATTGTATTGAAACCAGGGCGAAGGCAATGGAAACGAGCCTCACAACCATGCGCTCATGTCCCGCCACACGTGCCAGGGGCCACCCGAGCAAACCGTGAAAGGGGACTTCCAACTGGGCAATGGTAAAGGGTCGCCACTCATAGCCGGGTAATGAAAATGACACTTTCGGCGTCAATACGGCACGCCACCCTTCGTGGAAAACGTGGCGCGCCATGTCATACGTCTGGTTCTGTCGTTCGTTGTGCGCGGCAATGAAAGGCGCGTCCAACTGGAAAAGTGCGGTCAGCAGGAAAAGAGCTTGAAGCAAACGCACAAACCGAAGCGCTTCCCTTTCGGACTTTCCGTCACCACAAGAATTGTCACCCACCCTGAGCACCGCTGAACTCATAATTGGCGCAACAGTAACCAAACGACTGTTAAAGTCCAGCCCCCTCCCGCACTCAGCCTTGGCTCATCAGCCAGATAATGCTCCGGGAGGCTCTGCCTCGATACGCTGCCAGCCAACGGAACTGACCAGTACAGCTTGCGTTTGGGACGAGTTGGGGCAAGCTGCAACTGTTGAAAAGATTACGTTCATTCATCCGAAGCCGTTACCCTTGGGCATTGCTCGCCGGTTTGCTCCTCGCGGCTTCGTTCCCTAATTTCCTCTCGCGTGATCTCGGCGTCGCCGGACTGGCATGGATCGCGCCGGGGCTGATTTTGCTCACCGCCATCGGCAAGCCGGCCAAGCAAGCCTTTCGGATCGGTTGGGTCGCCGGATTCGCCCATTACCTGGCTTCACTTTATTGGCTGCTGCTGATCCCCGTGGCGTGGGCACCGATCCTTGGGTGGGTGGCCCTGAGCGCTTACCTGGCACTCTATACGGCCTTCTGGGCCTGGCTGTGCTGGCGCCTTTTCCCGAAAAAGTTGACCGACCCTGAGCCCGCCGCCGACCTCGCGAGTCTGGCCGAACGCTTCCTCTCGGTTCCTTGGACGCAACGGCTGATTTGGGCCCTCACGGGCGCGGCCATCTGGGTGGCTTTGGAAATGACCGTCTCCCGGTTGATGAGCGGATTCCCTTGGAACCTTCTCGGCGCCTCCCAATTTCGGATTGTCCCGCTCATCCAAATTTCCGCGTTCACCGGTGTTTACGGCGTTGCGTTTCTGGTCGTTTGGTCTTCGTTGTCCCTGTTGAATGCCCTCATGGTCGTGATCCGCAAGCCGGCCATGCGCTCGGCCTGGGTGGCGGAGATTATTCTTCCCATGGCCGTGGTCGGCGCGGCTTATGCCTCCGGCTACCAAAAACTGTTGCATCGCGAGCCGGCGCGCCCGGAGCTGAGCGCGGCCCTCATCCAACCGAGCATCCCGCAGACGCTCATCTGGGATCCCGCCGGCAGCACGAATCGCTTTCAACAACTGCTCCAACTCTCCGAAGCCGCCCTTACCAATAAACCCGACGTCCTCATCTGGCCGGAAGCCGCCGTGCCGAAACTGGTCCGTTACGATGAAGAAACCTTTCAAGCCATCACCGGACTCGCCCGCCGGCATAAGGTCTGGATGATCATCGGCTCCGATGATGCCGAACCCCGCCCCCACGCCGCCGATCCCAACGAAACCGATTATTTCAACAGCAGCTTCCTCGTCAGCCCAGAGGGCAAACTTGTGGAGCGTTACAAAAAGCGCAACCTCGTCATCTTTGGCGAATACATTCCCCTTATCCACTGGCTGCCGTTCCTGAAGTATTTTACCCCGATCGAGGGCGGGTTTGCTTCCGGCGACCGCGCGGTCCCCTTCCGCCTCGGCGAACTCAACACGAAAATCTCGGTGCTGATTTGTTTTGAGGACGTCTTCCCTCACCTCGTTCCCGAATACGTTTCAGATGACACCGATTTCCTTGTCAACCTGACGAACAACGGCTGGTTCGGCGAAGGCGCAGCCCAATGGCAGCATGCCGCTTGCGCCGTGTTTCGCGCGGTGGAAAACGGCGTGCCACTCGTCCGCTGCTCCAACAACGGCCTGACCTGCTGGGTGGATTCCCGCGGCCGGATCAAACAGGTGTTCGCGAGCGGGAAAGAAGGAATTTACGGCCCCGGCTTTCTGGTATCGCATGTTCCCCTGCTCCTGCCCGGCGAAAAGCGCGCTCCCACCTTCTACCGTGAACACGGGGACTTGTTCGGCTGGACTTGCGTCGGCATCACCGTGCTTCGCTTGCTGCAGATTGCAGTGCGGCGTCGCAAATCACGCCCCGCACCGGTCGGGGTTCCCGCCTAAGGCCCCGTGCGGAAATAAACTGATACGAGCTGCGCCGGCATCCGGGTGCCAGCCAAGGCGCGACGAGGGCGCATATCCAAAGGGATCTGTGACCGAGGAGCAACGCCGGCTGGCGCACGGAGGACCAGCAGATTGGGTCGGGTTATTTCCGCACGAGGCCTAACTCAACTCCCGAAACGCCGGATGCGCCGCGATGAGTTGCAGCGCGCGGTTCAGCAGCGTCTTCCCCGGTTCCATCCGATGCCACGGCGACGCTCCCGAAGGGTGCGGCAGTGGAATCAAGTCGAACTGCTGGCCCGCATACGTTACCGCCAATTGCTGTCCGATGAGCGTATCCAATTTCTGCGGCGGGATAAATTGCTCGATGGCCAGCTTCCCGGCCGGAATCACCAGCGCTGGCCTCAATATTTCCATCTCACCCTTGAGCCAGGCCGAACAGTTCAGACCCTCCT
>JAQGOT010000358.1 GCA_028293465.1 Pedosphaera sp.
ACTTTGAGCGTGAGAAGCGAGTTGACCGCCTCCTTGGCCAACAGGCTGATTCGTCCCAAACCTTCCAGCCATTCCGCCACAAACCGGTTGGCAAAAATATTCATTCGTGAATGATTTAGCAAAGGCAGGGGAGGCTGGCCAGTCTTATCCCAAACCCTTATCTAGGCAGGGGAGCATGTGCTACGAACAATGGCCAGGCATCGTCCTCATCCGTGCCGAGTTGCTGCCGTGGCGCTCCCTCAGCCACAGCGCAAACGGCGGGCCCATCTGAGCCCAAAGGACCGGGAACGAAATCGCTGCGATTCCCCGCCGAGCCTGGGTTTGAATCTCCGCTGATGCGCCTCAATGGAACGAGCCAACTGGAATTTCGGCGCGAGTGGCGGACAGCGTCGCAAAGATGAATTGCGTCAAACCGCGCCGACACGGCGCGGTTGGAGAGCGCAGTCTGTGGACAACTAAAAAATGCAAGAGCAGTTTTGCCTATTAATGACAGGGATCGTTATTGCGCATATACGCGACACAAATATTTCTTAACTTCTTAATTTCCAGCGTGACTTTTCCAGAGACAATATGGTAATAGACTACTTCATTGTTCAAGGGTGGGTTTACACGTCTCCGTGATTTTACGGACACGCTGTCCGTAATCAATGGGAAAGTTCGAGGGCCGATAATCCTGTTGCTTTTTGGACTTTATGCTAGGCTCAGGCTGCAGTTATGAAGGGATACGATGATTCCACAAGATTCATTAAAGGGAAATGCGCGAAACACAGCATTCGGGAACCTCTTTTTCGTGCGGAATGCATCACTTGGGCGAAGCGAGCAGGGAAATGTAACGAGTAAGCGGATCGGAGCCTCTAACCATGATTCCATACGATGCCTGCACATAAAGATGATCAAAGTTTCCATAGCTTTCATGCCTGAAAGGGCGACGACCTTTTTCTTGGGAAAAGTGTTGGCGATCATGTTTTGTTGGCTGCTTTGCCTGAACAACCTGGTTCAAGCTCAGGCAGCGCAGCCCGTGGTGGCCATTCACGATTCGGAATTAACGCGCGCTCTGGAATCGAGAGCCGCCGCCGCCCCGACCCCAACCGGTGCCGGCACGACCGGATTCGAGTGGTGGCCGACCGACTGGCACTATTTCGTAATGCCGGAGTCGGTCAAGGAAGCACTCCGTTCCGACGGGACACCTTTCGCGGTCGTCAGTGACTCAAACATCACTGCCGGGCTCCTGCTTACGAACGGCGTTCCACGCTTTCCCATTCTCATCAGCCTGGCCTCGGAAGCGATCCGCAACGACGAGATCGCGCCGTTGACGAACTACGTTGCGGCGGGCGGTTTCCTTGTGGTTGGGTCGTCGGCATTTACGCGCAATACGAACGGCACCACGCGCGGTGACTTTGCGTTCGCCAATGAGCTGGGGGTGCACATGGTCCTGCCGGGTCTGACCAACTGGGCCAACAACAGCTATATCTTGAAGCAGTCCAACCACCGGCTCGTCAGTCATATCCCAGACGGCACGCTCACCTGGCGGCTTCCGTCCTCCTCTGAAGAAATATCCTGGGGCATTTCTCCAGCCCATCCGTTCCAAGCGCCGCACGACATTTGGCGCGTGCAGGTGACGGATGCAACAGTGATCGCTCAAGGGGACAACCATCCTTTTCTGGTGGTGAAGCCCTATGGCAAAGGTTATTTCATCTATTGCTCTGCTTTCCAGCCTTTGATCGGCCATGGCGGTTTCGGCCCGGGGATGTACACCTACGTCATCCTGCGCAAAGCAATCGAGTGGGCATTCGAATCCTCGAAACTGCCGATTGCCAAGGTGAGTCCCTGGCCCTATCCGTATGATGCTGCGCTGATGGTGCGTCACGATCTGGAGGATTTCCCGGACGAAATCGCAAATATCGAAGCCTCCGCCCAGTTCGAAGCAGCAAATGGTGTCAGAGGGGATTATTACTTCTGCACCGGCACGCTCCGAGTGGACATGGCTGGTTCATACAACACGAACAATGTCGTCAACAGCCTCCGGCGGGCAATTTCGCTGTATGGTGCAACCATCGGGCCGCATAACGGCGGCTTGAAGAATCCTAACAATCCTTCCTTGGTGAGCACTAATTATGACTACTGGCATTGGGGCTTGGATGAGGCGTTGGACGTGACCCCCCCGGGTTACGCCAGCGGCAAGGCCTACGCGCTTGCCTCCCTCTCAAATTCATTCCTGGACATCGAATCCTGGCTGCCTGGTCTGATGTCGAACGGTTTCCGGGTCTGGGTTGCCCCGAATTTCAACGCTACTAGGGAAGATTCATACGATATCCAGGCACAGCTCAATGTTAAGATCTCGGGCGATCAAAAGATCAGCCCTTTCCCGCACTGGACGCTCTCAACCCAGACCCCGGGTAAACGCTATTCCTATTTGAGCGAACCGGTGAGCGACTGGTACGTCAACGGGATGGTCGCCCAGTCCTTGGAACCATGGCATCCGCCCGGAGTCCAGACCAGTGCCACCATGCATACCGCCGTGGACTTTTATTACGGGCTGGGAGCCCTGATCAACTTCTATTCGCATACCATGTCCACCGGGCTGGGGGATGCCGGCCAACTCGTGCCGGATTACATCACCTACAGCATGAACACCAACCTGCACCCCCGGCTTTGGTCCACGAACGCAATCGGAATTTACCAATGGTGGCTGCAGCGTTCCAACGCCCAGATCGCCGTTAGTTACACGACCAATCTCAATCAGTCGATCGCGAACGTCTCCATTACGGGCGCAGCCAACACGAACACCACGGTGGAGATTCTGGTTCCCGCCACCAACCCTTTCTGCAGCCTCCAGGTTTTCACCAATGGCGTTCTCGCTGGCGCCAGCGTTTATCGCACCAATGGTCAGTTGATCAAAATTCGCGTTGGAATCTCCGTCTCCAACGCGGTCGTCAGTTATTACCCTCAAGTCGCAGGCGCCGCGGTCTTGGCTGAGAATTTTGATGCTATTTCTGCACCGGCCTTGCCCGCGGGTTGGACTAGTTCAGCCACCGGCGCACAATCACCCTGGGTCAGCCAGCAGTCGATCATCGATTCCGCACCGAATGCAATGTATGCAACGGATGCGACCAACGTCGGCCTGGCCGATCTGGTTTCCCCTGCGATCTCCCTGCCGATTGGCCAGTCCCAGCTCACTTTCCGAAACAATTACGATCTCGAGCCAGGACCGGGCAGTTCCAGCTTCGATGGCGGCGTGCTGGAGATCAAGATCGGCGCGGGCACCTTCACCGACGTCCTCGCGGCGGGTGGCAGTTTCGTGAGCGGCGGTTACACCGGCTCCATCGACACGAACTTCGGCAACCCGCTGGCCGGCCGGCCCGCGTGGAGCGGCTCCTCCGGCGGCTTTATCACCACCAGCGTCAACCTGCCCGCGGCCACCTCCGGCCAGACCATTCAATTGCGCTGGCGTTGCGGCAGCGACAACGCCAACGGGCGGACCGGCTGGCGGGTGGACAGTGTTGCCATCAATAATAACGGTTGCCTCTGCTGTGTCACGGTCACCAACGCACCCGTGCTGCCGGCTCAAACCAATCGGACCGTCAACGAATTGAGCCCGCTGACCGTGACCAACACGGCTTCCGACGCCGACCTCCCGAGCGATACCCTTTTCTATACGCTGGTGAATCCTCCCGCCGGCGCAAGTATCGACCTCAACGGTGTGATCACCTGGATTCCGTCCGAGTCCCAAGGACCGGGCACTAACACCATCACGACGGTGGTAACCGACAGCGGGGGGTTGAAAGCCACCAATAGTTTTTCGGTGTTCATTAATGAGGTGAACAGTGCGCCGTCGCCGTCCGCGCAAACCAACCGCACGGTGAACGAGTTGTCGTTGCTCACGGTGACCAACACGGCCACCGACTCCGATCTCCCCACAAACAACCTCACCTACCTGCTGGCCGTGGCACCGGCGAATGCCGCTATCTCCACGAAAGGCGTGATTACCTGGACTCCTTCTGAACTGCAAGGGCCGGGGACATATACCTTCACCACGACGGTGACGGACGACGGGGCACCTCCGTTGAGCGCTACCAACAGCTTTACCGTCACCGTCAACGAATTGAACAGTCCGCCCGTGTTACCGGCTCAAACCAATCGCACGGTCAACGAGTTGACGCTCCTGACCGTGACCAACACCGCCAGTGATCCGGATCTCCCTGCGAACCTTCTGAGCTACCAGTTGTTAAGTCCCCCCGGTGGTGTCGCCATCGATGCCACCGGTGTGATTACCTGGACTCCAGCGGGGGGCCAAGGCCCCAGCACAAATTTGATCAAGACCGTAGTGACGGACAACGGTGTGCCGCCCTTGAGCGTGACCAACACCCTCACAGTCGTGGTGAACCACACGACTACCTGCCGATACACGAATGTGTTCCAGGAAAACTTTGATGGAGTCTC
Organism: Pedosphaera sp.; assembly: GCA_028293465.1. Classification (GTDB taxonomy): domain Bacteria; phylum Verrucomicrobiota; class Verrucomicrobiia; order Limisphaerales; family Pedosphaeraceae; genus JAQGOT01. Next base: position 4,441 of record JAQGOT010000358.1, read on the forward strand.
GCGACCTGCTTTGCCGGTCGGTTGGACAACTACCGCGACCGGCGCTCAAACAAGCTGGATCACCACCAATACAGTGGTTGATACCGCACCCAACTGCATCCTCTCTCCTGACGCGGGGGCCGTGGGTAATAGTGAGTTGGTGACCCCGGCGATCCTCCTCCCTGCCTCGGGTCAGCCACAGCTCAGTTTCCGGCATAGCTACAGCCTTGAATCCGGTGCGGAGGCGGTGGGTTATGACGGCGGCGTCCTCGAAATTAAAATCGGCGCCAGTTCCTTTGCCGATATCGTCACCGCTGGTGGGACGTTCCTGAGCGGCGGCTACGATCATACAATCGACGCAAATTTTTCCAGCCCCATTGCGGGTCGACAGGCCTGGAGCGGAACCAACATTGCTTACACGAATGTTTTTGTCGCTCTTCCCGCGTCTGCAGTCGGCCAGACCATCCAATTGAAATGGCGCTGCGCCACGGATAATGACAACGGTTCGGTTGGTTGGCGGGTGGACACAATCGGGATCAGCAACCTCGTATGCTTGGGAAATAGTGGGCCGGTTCTCCCCGTGCAGACCAACCGCACCATCGCTGAGTTGGGATCCCTCACAGTCACCAATACGGCCACTGACTCGGACCCAATAACCAATCAACTGACTTACCTTTTGGTCTCACCCCCGGTAGGGGCCGCGATCGACACCAATGGCGTGATCACTTGGACGCCCACCGAGGCGCAGGGACCGAGCACGAATGTCCTCACCACGATCGTTTCGGACAACGGCGCGCCCCCGCTGAGTGCAACCAACAGCTTCACGGTCATCCTCACCGAGGTGAACAGCGCACCGGTAATGTCGGGACAAACCAACCGGACGATCAACGAGCTGACGCTCCTGACCGTGACCAACACCGCCACCGACACGGACCTCCCGACGAATCTGTTGAGCTATCAATTAGTGACGCCCCCGTCCGGAGCCAGCATCAGCGGCAGCGGCATCATCACCTGGACGCCCACCGAGGCGCAGGGACCGAGTACGAACGTGATCACCACTGTGGTGACCGACAGCGGCGTGCCGCCCCTGAGCGCGACCAACAGCTTCACCATCCTCGTCAACGAGGTGAACAACGCGCCGGTGCTGCCGGTGCAGACCAACCGGACGGTCAACGAACTGACCCTGCTCACGGTCACCAACACCGCCACGGACGCGGACCTGCCGACGAACCTGTTGAGTTACCAGTTAGTGGGATCGCCAGCCGGGGCGAGCATCGACGCGGCTGGCGTTATCAC
>JAQGOT010000076.1 GCA_028293465.1 Pedosphaera sp.
GCCTAAGTGAAGTGAGGAAAGTTTTTGCACAAAAGGCTCCTTGGCACTCATCTTAGGTTTATGAGGAAGTCAGTGAATCCGGTTGGGCGCGGGCTTGATGGGCGGGACCGTCGGCGCCTGACCCAAGCCTTGGCCCAGGCCAGGGAAGCGCGTTTGTTTCGCCGGCTCCAGGCGGTGCTGTCGGTGGCCCAAGGTCGAAACCCGGTCGAAGTCGCCCAGATCACCGGACTGAGCCGGCGGTCCGTTTACCACTTGCTGGGGCGCTACCTGCATTCGCATCACGCGGCGGATTTGGCCGATCAGCCCCGCGCCGGTCGCCCGCCGGAGGCACCGGAACTGACCCGGCCTCGGATTTTGCGCGAACTGCGCCGCTCGCCCTTGAAACTGGGTTACCGCACCAATGTCTGGACGGTCGGGACGCTGGCCCACCGGCTCAATGAACGCTCTCACTGTACCATCGGGCCGTGGGCCTTGCGGCAGCGGCTGAAACAAAGCGGCTTGGCCTGCAAACGGCCCCGTTACTTCTACTCCGAGAAGGCCCCCCACGTGGCGCAAAAAAAAGGCGGCCTTGGTGCGCCATTTGCAGGCCCTGCCACCCCGGGCGGTCTGGCTCTTCGAGGATGAAACCATTCTGCGGCGGCTGCCGGAAATCCGCCGCGCCTGGTCCTTGCGCGGGGAACCGGCCCGGATTCCGATCACGGGCCAAAACGCCAAAGGCGTGCTCTTTGGCACCGTCAATCCACGCACCGGCCACCGCATCGTGGCCTGCGGCCCGAATTTGCGGCAGCAATATTTTCAGGCCTTTCTGCGCCGGCTGCGTCGGTCGTACCCCGGCCGGCCGGTCTGGATGGTGTTGGACAAAGCCGGGTGTCATACCGCCCCCAAAAGCCAAGCCTTGGCCAAGTTACTGGACGTGACCTTGATCTGGCTGCCCAAGCAGTGGTCCGAACTCAACGGCATGGACCAACTTTGGAAAGGGCTCAAAGCGCAAATCTCCGCCAATTACCAGTATCGCAGCATTGAGGAGCATGCCGCCTTCGCCCACCGGTGGCTCTTCTCGCTCAGCAAAACCGAGGCGCTCCGCAAAGCCAGCGTCCTCTCAGAGGACTTTTGGCTGAAGCGTTTTGTGCAATAACTTTCCTCACTTCACTTAGGTGTTAGGCACCTGACTAAGGCCTCGTGCGGGAATAAGCTGATACAAGATGCGCCGGTATCCGGGTGCCAGCCAAGGCGCGACGAGGGAGCATATCCAAAGGGATCTGTGACCGAGGAGCAACGCCGGTTGGCACCCGGAGGACCAGCAGATTGTGTCAGGTTATTCCCGCACGAGGCCTAAGATTTTACATGAAGGTTTTGACACCATGCAGAAAGGTCATCTTGTTGACCGTTGAATGGCTGCGTGTCACCGACTTCCAAAAAGGATGCCCCAAATAAAGTGTGCCTGGCCAACCGGTTTGAAGGGATATGTCTAATATCACCATTGTTGATTTGGAGGTTTTTTATTGCGTCGGGGTTTCTGACGCTGAGCGCGCCGAAAAGCAACGACTGCTCCTCAGCTTGGATATGGTGTTTGATATTTCCCAGGCGGCGGCCAACGACCGGCTTAATCGGACGATAGACTATTTGCACGTAGCCGAGATGCTGCTCAAGTTCGGGGAGGGCAGGAGTTGGAAATTGATCGAGAGAGTGGCCGCCGATATTGGCAATAAAGTGCTTTCCACGTATGGGCCGCAGTCCGTCATGGTCGAGGTGAAGAAGTTCCCCAATCCTCAACTGCGCTATGTGTCAGTCATCTGGACCAAGTGATTGCGGTTAGCTTTCATTCCGGTGGGTATCAACCCGGTCACCTGCAAGGCTGTGGACGCCTGCTTTAATCGCGCGATTCTGCTGCGGTCTCTGCCTGCCGTCATAGGCAGGGGGGCTTCTTGGGATGGTGAGATTAGCGCTTGCTGGTTCAGGACAGCCTGTGGCAGAGTATGGACGTCATGCATCGGCTGTTTGACCGAAACAACACGTCGGCCAGGCGAATTTGGCGATCGCGGGATTAAAAACCTTTAAATCGCATTTGACCTGACCCTGTTTGTCTGGTTTTGTATGGGTCCGTTGCAGTATGATGAGCAGTATGCCGCCGGGTCATATTGCTTGGGCTGGTTGGTTTCCTAACCGGTTCAAAATAAGGTTGTTGGCTGGATAGCTCAGTCGGTAGAGCAGAGGACTGAAAATCCATTTTCTTCATTTTTCCCTCCTTTCTTTCTTTGTCTTTGTTTGTCTTAAATCTCATCATATGCATTGATTCTATTGGTCAGAATGAATGAAGTAGTTGCTTTGTTTTGTTTTGGTTGTCTTTGGTTGTCATTTCCAAATGTAGCACAAGATGTAGCACAAATTTTTGGACGCGCAACACGCTCCCACCTTTACCGCAATCGGCCCTGCACCTTCTGCTTCCACGATGGCATCCCACGCCATCGACGGGTGAGTGACATAAAATCAACTTGAGGCTGTCCGTGGCCTTAACTTCTCCGGACCGTTCCCGGCCGCGATGATACTGTGGTCCCTGGTGGAGCGTTTCATTTCACCACTGCTGCTTTCCTCCCCGTATTCTTTCATCATCCTCCCAGCTCTCCATTATCACCGAGGCCAGGAGCACCCAAGTTAAAGATCGGTTTGCGGGTAGGCCGGTTTTGACCTTTAAATAAATCTGAAATTCTGTCCGATAGCAGAACTCCTTGCCTACCAAATTAGGCATGGAGCTGATCAAACTCATCGCAACATCGTTGGAACGCATCGATGCGGGTGAGGAAAATTTGTTTTCAATTTTTTTCACTTCGTCTTTGTTTGTCTATGTTCGTCTTCCATTTTCTTCGATTCGCACTTCGCATAGCGCTTGGTCTGTGAGTGAAAAAAATTATCGAACTCCTGCGCGACATCGGCATCAAAGCCAATATGTGGACTAGATATTTTCACAAAATAACCGAAGCCGATGTGACGTCGCTGCGGCGGTGCATGGGAGCGTACAGCGACGAACCATTCATCGTTGGTGGAGCAAGCTCCGTTGCAAGCGGAAGATAAATTTATGACGCGCCAAATTTCAACCCGGGACAGCGAGTCGGAAGACAAAGCCAGCCCAAATCGACACCAGACTTCACTGGTAATCACTTCTGATAAGGCACAGAGCGGCGGCGATGCTCAAAGCTTGCCGCGGAAGTGGGCAGCCATGCGCCGGCACCAATACCCCTTGGACGCAGCGCAGGAATCGCGGTTGGCCGAACTGCTCCGCGCAGTGGAAAACGGGCCGCGGGATTCTGACGGAGCGAGAGCGGCCTTGGAGGATCTTCGCACCGGGAGCCTGTACCTGGCTCTCGCCGGCAACTGGGAGTCATTTTGTGTCGAGGTCTTGGAGTGGCCAGAGGCGGCAACGTTCGAGTCACCAGGAAAAGCCTCCCCTGATGACATGCCGCCACGCCAGAAAACCGCTAGGCAGCCTCGTCGGGCTGAATTGGAAAAAGTTTCACCCGCTAAACCCGGCCGCCGTAAACCAAAGCGAGCGAAGGGAACCCAATCGGGTGAGCATGGCGCAAGCGAAACGAAAGTGGGCCAGACGGTCCCCGGTATCGAGGATCACCCAATCGCGGCAAACTTTCCGCTGCTGGCAGAAAAAGACATTCAGGAACTGGCCGAGGACATCGAGGCGAACGGACTCCTTGAACCGATTTGGCTGTTTGAAGGCAAGATCTTGGACGGTCGCAACCGTTACCGTGCCTGCCAGCGGGCCGGTATCAAACCCGCCACTAGGGAATATGAGGGTCAAACTCCGGTGGCATTCGTGCTCTCGCTCAACTTCAAACGCCGCCAGCTGTCATCGAGCCAGCGGGCGGCTGCGGCCGCCGAACTGGTGCCATTGCTGGCGGCAGGGGATTTGAATGGAAAGCGCCTGAGCGGGAAGGCCCAGGCGGGCCAGCATCCAGCAGAACGAATGAGCGTCCAGCAGGCGAACAGGTCCGATGCCACCGTGGTTGTCGATGGCTCGTCTCACCGCTTGGAGGGCGGCATTGTAGCGCAGGTAATTCTCCCAGGAGCATTTGTGGGCAGTAGCTACATCAACTTCCAACTGCTTGAACGCCAGGTCAAAGTTAGACGGCGAAATGGGCATGTAGTTTTCCCAGTTCTTCAGGAAGAACAGGTAAGCCAGGACATCGTAGCGGCGACCGATCAATTCAGCCAGAAGCTCAAAGGCCTCGGCGTCGGCAATCCGGTCTCGGTAAAGGTCGAACAGGACGCGTTCAAGCTTTTTGCACGCCGATTGGTCTTCCAACGCCTCCAACAGTCGGCGATGGGCCTGACCGGTAGGGCCATATCGCAGGGTCCAAGCCACAAGGTTGTTGCCCGGTTCATGCGATTTCTCGATTTTGATGGCATGGATTACCCGGCCAAGAATTTCACCAGAACCGATTTCGGACGCGCGCCAGGTACTGACGGCCAGCCGTTCGTTCGCGACTTGATGAATGCGCTCCTTGTAGCCCTCCCATTGGAGCGGAAGCCCTTCGCTGAACGAGCGGAAAGCAACTCGGGACTTGGCCAGCACCGCTTTCTTGAAGCGACCAAATTCTGCGCGGAACCGTT
>JAQGOT010000122.1 GCA_028293465.1 Pedosphaera sp.
TGGTGTTGACGTTCGACTCCCCTCCGACTGTGACGGCGGCGTAGCCCTGGTTGACGTTGGCATTCCCGGCGCCAAGGAAACCGTAAGTGGCGTCATTGCGGTTGCCGACGCCCCCGCCAATGGTGGCGAAGGGGGCGTTGATGGTGTTGTTGGTGCCCCCGGCGATGCTGGAATAGGTCCCGGTCAGAGTGTGGCCCAAGCCGATGTTGAGCCGATCGCCGTAAGTGTCCTGGGCGAAGGCAATGGAGTGACCGGCGCCGATGAGGGCAGCCGCGATGAGCCCGCGCGAGCAGACGATGGATGTTAGTTTTTTCATAATACTAGCTATGTTTTTGTTTTGTTTTTTCTTCAGGGACGAACTCCTCAAGGAAGAATCCCCCCTCCTGCGCCAAACCTTAAGGGAGGGTCAGGGACAAACGGTGTCCAACCCTGAATTTAAGAATGGCGTCTACATAGAATACGGACGCAACGGGGCCAATCTTTCAAAAACCTTTCGGCGCTGCCTCCCTTGCCGGTCCAAAACAGACCCTGACCCTTTGTGGGTTAAGCTGGAAGAGAGTTGATTCGGGCAGTCCAAAATGTGGACCCCGCCATTTGGCTTGCGGCTGTAGTCGCGTCAGAACACCCTTGGCTGAGTTAAACTTAAGGTTTCCAATCGCATGAGCAGGCAGGGCCAGTGCCAATCCGGAATCGCGAGTCTCGCACAAAACCCACCCGCCTGTCCCGCACACCTTGCAAGGTTTGCATGGTCTGCGAGGAACCAAAAAAGGGCAAAAAACCGCTTGCACGCTCCCGCCTCGGATGACCCCATTCTACTTCCCGCAGCCGTGGGCCTGTCATCGCCCGCACAAATTGCGGATCGTGACCGGTTTGATGGGAGAATTATTCTGGAAGAAGTGGCTGTCCGACATGGATTCGAACCATGACAAAGGCCTCCAAAGGGCCTTGTGCTACCATTACACCATCGGACAAACCGGAGTGAAATTAGCGTCCCCGCGCCCCAAGCGCAAAGGAAAATTTTAATCATCGATCACATACGTTTCCAACGAATTACTTCTGATAAGCGCCGTAAAGCAGTCTAAGCGTGATGGCCAGGACCATCGCAATGAAGATCGGGCGGATAAATTTCGCCCCGCGCTTCACCACCATTCCCGAGCCAATCTTCGCTCCGATCAATTGTCCCGCCCCCATGCTGAACCCCGCCGCATAATACACGTGGCCGGCCATCGCAAATAAGGCGAACGAAACTAGGTTGCTGGTAAAATTCATCACCTTGGTGTAACCGGTCGCCTTGGTCAGGTTGAAGCCCAAGCCCAGCATGAACGCCATCGTCCAAAAGCTTCCGGTGCCCGGCCCCAGAAACCCGTCATAAAAGCCGAGCGTCAATCCCGCCGTGAAATAAAATAAACCCCGCGTCATGCGCGGATGGAGATCGGTCGCGCCCAGTTGCGGCTTGAACAGCACGTAACCGACAATCACGAGCAGGATCACCGGAATGAACTGTTTCAGGAAGTTGGGATCCAATCGTTGCACCAGCAGCGTGCCCGCCACCCCGCCGATCGCCGTGAACAACACCCCCTGCCAACATGCGGCCAGTGACACGACTCCGGATTGGGTGTGATGCCACGCCGCGCTGCCGGAGCCAAAGGTGGCCTGCAGTTTGTTCGTGCCCAGCGCCACCTGCGGTGGCAGGCCGATGCTCAACAGCACCGGCAGCGTGATCAAGCCGCCGCCGCCCGCAATGGAATCGACAAACCCCGCCACCAGCCCGGTGCCAAAAAACGCCGCGAACGTCCAAGGCGGCAGGTGGTACGCGGACATGGCATTCATGACTTGCCATGAAACAATCGGCTGGCAGCAAACGGGTCAAGTTGTTTTCTTGGTGGCCCCTGAAAAAGCGGAAGGCTTGGATGGGGCAGGGGACGAAGCCGTTGTTGAGCTGCCATGCCGGTCGCCCCTTGCCAACCCACCTTCGCCTCCGGACGGCGCAGTGAGCGGGCCTCCGCTCTCCTCCGGCAAGGTGAAGTAGAACGTTGCGCCCTGGTCAACCGCACTCTCCGCCCAGACGCGCCCGCCATGGCGGTTGATGATCCGTTGCACGGTGGCCAGGCCGATGCCGTGGCCGGGAAACTCGCTGTTGGAATGCAGTCGTTGGAACGCGCCGAATAATTTGTTGGAGTAAGCCATGTCGAACCCGGCGCCATTGTCCCGCACGAAAAAGACCCGCTCACCCCCCCGCACCTCCACGCCGACCTCAATCCGCGCCTGCGGCTGTTTATTGGTGAATTTCCAGGCGTTGTTCAACAGATTTTCCAGCGCAATCCGCAGCAACCGCTCATCCCCCGTGGCCTTGAGCCCGGGCGTGATGTTCACCTCCACGTGCCGATGTGGGTCAGGTTGTTGCAGGCCCGCGATGATCTGGCTTGCCAGCTCATTCAGCGCTACCGGCCGCCGGCGCAAGTCGCTCCGGGTCACCCGCGACAGGTGCAGCAGGTCATCAATCAGCCGCGCCATCTGCCGGCTCGCTTCCCCCACGATGTTGAGGTACTGCCGGCCTTGGTCATCCAGCTTTTCCTCGTAATCCTCCTTCACCAACTGGCTGAAGGCATCGATGCTTCGCAACGGCGCGCGCAAATCATGGGAAACCGAATAACTGAACGCCTCCAGTTCCCGGTTGGACGCCTGCAACTGCGCCGTGCGCTCCTGCACCCGCCGTTCCAACGCCGCGTTCAACTGCCGCACCTCCTCCTCCGCCCGCTTCTGGTCATCGATGTCCGTGCACGTGCCGAACCACCGGAGGACGTGGCCCGCCGCGTCCAGGATGGGCACCGCCCGGATCAGATGCCACCGATAAGCGCCGGTTCTGTGCTCCCGCAATCGGCATTCGGTCTGGAAAAACTGGCCTGACTTGAGGGCTGCCCGCCAGTTCTCCCGGCACCGGCCGCAATCTTCCGGGTGGATGAAAGCCAGCCAGTCCTGATCGCTCGTCGCATCCTCCGCCTGCCCCGTGTAATCGTACCAGCGTCGGTTGTAATAATCGAACCGCCCATCGGGCAGCGCCGTCCAGACAATCTGCGGCATGGCATCGGCCAGCTCGCGAAAATGGGCCTCGCTTTTGCTCACCGCGTGGTGGAGCCGCGCGTTGTCCAGCGCGATGCCCGCTTCCGCCGCAATGCCCGCCACCAGATGCTGCGCGCGTTCGGTGAACACGCCCGGGGCGGGATGCCCGAACACCAACCCGCCCAGCACCTCGCCCGACCGCGAGATCACCGGGACCGCCAGGTAGCTGCGCACGCTCACGGACCGCCGCTTCTTCCCTTGCGACGATCCCGCTTTCAGGGCGCGTTCATCATGGAGCACATCGTCGATGCGGATGATTTCCCTCTCCATTTCCGCCGGCGGGGTGGAGGGGCTGTGGTAAGGCGGGGGCAGGCGTGCGAAGGCCTCGTCCGGCGCGCCGGACGTGTGGACCGTGAAAGGCTCGTCGGAACCGTTAAGGTGTCGGTAGGAAAACGCGCCGAACTGTGCGCCGGTCACCTGTTTGCCCGCCTCGGTCACCACTTGCACCAGCCTTTCCAGGTCCAGTTCGGCCGCCAGGGAAGTGCCGATGCGGTTTAGCGTTTCCAGCGTGCGGCTTTCCTCGCGCAACGCCTGCTCCGCCTCCTTCAATTCCGTGATGTTCACCATCACCCCCTGCAACGTCACCTTGCCCTCCTCGTCACGCAGGATGTTCACGCTGTTGCGCAACCAGAGCAACTGCCGGTGGGCCGTGGTCATGCGGAATTCCTCGGTAAAAGGTTTCCCTTCCAGCAGGGCCTGCCGGTGGCCTTGAAAAATCCGCGCCCGGTCCTCTGGATGAATGCGGTCGGCCCAGAAATCCGGCTCCCGCAACCAGCGTTCGATGGGATAACCGAGAATGCGCTCCGCCTGCTG
>JAQGOT010000136.1 GCA_028293465.1 Pedosphaera sp.
TGGGGCAACAGCTCTAATGGCCGAACGAATGTGCCGGCTGGCCTGAGTGATGCGGTGGTTGTTGCCGCCGGGGCGAGTCACAGTATGGTGCTGAGGGCGAATGGGACAGTGATAGCTTGGGGCGACAACACGAGCGGTCAAACGAATGTGCCCACCGCATCGAGCAATCTGGTGGCGGCGATCGCTGCCGGAGGCAACCATAATCTAAGTCTGACCATTTGCGGCGAGCCGCTCGCCATGACTGCGGCAGCAACGGCAGTGAGGAGCAACAGCGGAACGCTGAATGGCATGGTGTTCCAGGATGAACCGTCCGCCCTTGCCTGGTTCGAGTGGGGCTCCACCAGAAGCTTGGGGCAGGTTGCCGGCCCGGTGCCGGTCATTGCGACAACCAATTTCGTGAGCCGCGTGAGCGTCGGTATCAGCGGTCTGACGTTCGGACAGACATGCTTCTATCGCCTGGCGGTGAGCAATGTGTTCGGGGTGGCGTATGGCGCGGTGCAACAGTTCACCACGGGGGGGAAATTACTCGCATGGGGCTATAACACCAGCGGCCAAACCAACATCCCGCCCGGCCTGACGAATGCGGTGGCGATCGCTGGGGGCCTGGACCACAGCCTGGCACTGAGGAATGACGGTAGGATTATTTCATGGGGCCCCAATACTTTCGATCACTTAACGAATGTTCCGGTGAGCTTAAGTAATGCGGTGGCAATCGCCGGTGGAACGTGGCACAGCGCGGCGTTAAGGAACGACGGTAAAGTAATAGCTTGGGGCGATAACAACTCGGGCCAGACGAATGTGCCCACCGCCTTGACCAACGTCGTGGCTGTGGCGTGCGGGCAGTCTCACACCTTGGCACTAAAGGCAGACGGCACGGTGGCCGTCTGGGGTGGCAACGATCAAGGGCAGACCAACTTTCCTCCCGGGCTGAGGGACATTGCGACAGTTGCGGCTGGACAGCGGCATTGTGTGGCGCTGAAGGTTGATGGCACTGTCGTGGCTTGGGGCAACAACGACACCGGCCAAACCAACGCCCCTGCCAGCTTGAACGGTGTGGTCGCGATTGCCGCTGGGACGAGTCACAGTGTGGCCCTGTTGAGCAATGGCACAGTAGTGACTTGGGGTGCCATCTGGTCTTCGACGACAAAAGACCTCAGCAACGTGGTCGCCATCGCCTCAGGGGACGATTTTATTCTCGCGTTGAAAGAAGATGGCTCACTCGCGGCTCGGGGGTTTAACTCCTATGGTGTGAAAAATATACCGGCCGGTTTGGGCAATGTGGTCACCCTTGGAGCCGGGGCCATCCATTCAATGGCAATCGGGCCGAACCTGCCGCCCGTGGCTAACGCCCAAACGGTGGCCGGCTTCCCGAACCGTGACAAAACCATGACGCTGGCGGGCTCAGATCCCAACGGCGACCTGGTGAACTTTCGGATCGTGTCCTTGCCGGCGGCGGGAACACTCTACCAGTACGTCGCCGGATCGCGTGGTGCTGCGGTGCTTGCTGCCGACACTCCAGTTTCCGATCCGGGCGGGCGGATGATTTTTGCACCGTTGATCAACGACATTGGCAGTCCGTATGGAAGCTTCGACTTCGTAGCGAATGATGGCACGGCTGATTCGGCGCCTGCGGCGATTACCTTGAGCTTGGTTCTTCCGGTTGCGCCGCAATTTGCTGGCGCTGATCGCAGCACCGATGGATCGTTCCAATTCAGTTTCACCGGCGATTCCAATGCGGCCTACCGTGTTTGGGCCTCGACAAACCTGCTGGATTGGGATTTGCTCGGAATAGCCAACATGACTTCGCCGGGCTTATTTCAGTTGAGCGATCCATCAGCCACGAACTGGCCTCAGCGGTTTTATCGAGCCGGCGCGCCGTAAGCCAGGAGTGCCAAATTCAAGAACTTGCTCGCATCTCTTTATCCGTTTACAAAGCGGCCGGAAAGTCGTTCGGATCAGTTTGAAAAGCGAACAATTTCATTCTCCACACATCAAGGGAGCTTCGCCACAAATGCCACTCGCCTTTTCCTACTCCATCGGCTTCAAATGCGCCGGGTTCAGCCCGTAATCCGCCGCTACCGCCTCCACATGTCCCTCCGCAAAATTCACCGCCCCCTTCCCGCTGTGCCGTTACGCCACCAGGTTCATCACCACCCTCGATCGGCACCCGGCGTGAATCGTTCAGCGTCTTCCGGTCCTCGCCCAACCCCTCAGTGCACGCTGAGGCGATAAAAACGGGTCGAGTTCGTTGCGGCTGGGTCGGTAAATTGGAGCGGGCCGTTGGCGAGCAGCATGGTGTTGGTCACTTCAAACCACGCGGTCAGATTCGTGGAGGCTTGGAGGGCATAGGTCAAGCCCGCCTCGGCATGGAATTGCACCTGAAACTGGTGGTTGCTCAAAAGCTGGAAGCTGGTTATCGGCGGCGGGGCGATGGTCAGGACGGCGCTGTCCACCCCCAAAATGTCAACGGCCCAGGCGCTGGTGCGCTGCGCGCCGTCAAATTGGAGGAACGAGCCATTCGTATTGCCGGTGCCGAGATACATGGTGGTAAAATTCCCGTTTCCACCCTCGGCAAAATACAACCCGGTGTCGAGGTATCCACCGACGTCGTTGTCGGACTCGGTGA
>JAQGOT010000167.1 GCA_028293465.1 Pedosphaera sp.
CGCAACGGCACGTGGGTGGTGGCCAGCACCACGCGGAGCCAGCGCCCCCGCTCATCCTGCCCCAACAACATCATGGAGGTGCGCTCGGTGCCGGCAAGTTGGGAAAGGAATTCCGTCTGGCCGACGAACGGTCGGCCGGTCTGCATGATCGATTCCTTGTTGACGGGGGCGGTGACCAGCGCATCCAACTCGCCACGCAGGCAGCGTTGCGCGCCATCGGTCAACCACGCGAGCGCCGCGGTGGCCGCTTCCGCCGAACCGGTCTCCACCACCTCGGGGAGCGGTTTCGACAGGGGATCGTGCATCAAAAAACGGCCGGCACTGCGGGCTCCGTCATACGTTTCCAAAGGCAGGCGCAAGCCGAGTTGCAGATTCAAACGCCGCACCCGATTCACATCCCCGATCAACAGATACCGCAGTTCATCCGTCTGCGCCTCGGCCGCCAGCGCTTTGAGCGCGACTTCCGGGCCAATGCCGCTGGCGTCGCCCAGTGAAATTCCAATCCAGCCAGTCATAATTGTTCTGTGGGCAGTTGCCTGTTTTGAATCCGGAATGCCTTTTCCGGCGTGTGACCCGAAACGCGAACCAGCGTTGCACCGGCCGCCCTCGGTCAGAAGTAACGCACAAAGGTCTTCTTTTTCAGGCGATCGATCCAGAGCTTCTGCAGCCGGCCGGCTTCCTGGCCCATCAGATTCCGCTCCACCTCCTGGCGGAGTTCGTTCAAAGGCTTGTAGTGCGCGGGGCGTCGCTCTTCCAGCAGGATCAGAAAACAAGCTTCCGGGGTTTCAATCACCGCGCTGCATTCTCCGGCCTTCAGCTTGGTCACCGGCTCGACCAGCGCCTTGTTGAGCACCGCGACTTCCTGCCAGCCGTTTTCGCCGCCCTGCAACCGTTGCGAACCATCGGAATAAACCTTCGCCATCTCCTCGAACACGGCACCCGCTTTGATTTGGGAAAGGATTTCCTCCGCCCGCTTCCTGGCGGTGCCCGGCGTTTCGCCCACCGGCTGGTTCAGGACGATCATCCGCGTCTTGACCTGGTCTTCCACCTTATAATCTTCGCGATGCGCATTGTAATAGGCCTCGATTTTATGGGGAGAAATGATCGGCTCCTTCACATATTGGTGCGTCATGTCATCGATGATGAGCCGGTCGCGCACCTGCTTGCGATACTGCTCTTTGGTCAGACCCTCCTTCTGGAGCATCTTGCTGAATTGAACGCGATCCGAGAAGCGGTCGTGAATCTGGTCCTCCACGTAAGTGTCAATGATGCTTTCCGGAACCTTGCCCTGCAAGGTGTCAAAATCATGGAGAATCAGCCGGAACTGCACCAGCGTTTCCAAGCCGTTGTTCATCAGGGCCAGCATCTGTTTGCGATACAGCTCCGGCCGGTTACCGTATTGGTCCTGCACCCCCATCGCGGCCTGGCCGATGAACGTCTCCACCTGCTGGGACGTGATGATGGAGTCGCTGACGATGGCCGCAATGCGGTTGGCGAGCTCGGCGCGGACGCACAGCGACGGGGCGCTGATTATGATTCCGGCCAACAGCAGCTTGGAAAAAATTCTCATGCAACAGGTAACCGCATATTATGGGTTGCGCACGGGCGGGTCAAGTGTGCGCCGGGCGTGGGAACGCGTAATTTGTCCCACTTGACGCGGTCGGCCGCTCTGGTAGGCTGGGCATAATGAATTCGAGCCGTCTCTACTTTAAGAGCAGCTTTGCGGGCTGGTTTTATTTCAGCCCGGTAAGCTGGCGTATGCGGCTGCGCTAGACACCGAGAAAAAATTCCCAACCAGCCGCAGGTCGCCACCTGCGGTTTTTCTGTGGTGACCCCGGCAGAACCAGAACAAAGCTATGATTATTGTCCTTAAACCGAAGATCTCGAAGAAGGAAGAAGCCGCCGTCATTAAAGAGGTCAAAAAGCTCGGGTACAAACCGCACATCATGCGCGGTGTCGCGCGGACCGTGATCGGCGCCATTGGCGACGAGTTGACCCATCAATCGCTGGAAAGCCTGCCCAGCACCTTCCCGCAGAGCGTCGAGAGCGTCATGCCGGTGCAGAAGCGCTACAAGCTCGTCAGCCGCGAGGCGCATCCCGCCAATTCCACCATTGACGTACGGGGCCATCACATCGGCGGCAAAAAAATTCAAATCATGGCCGGGCCTTGCTCCGTTGAGGGCGAGAAGCAGTTGCTCACCACCGCCCACGCGGTCAAAGCCGCCGGGGCGACCATCCTCCGGGGCGGCGCTTTCAAACCGCGCACTTCACCCTACGAATTCCAGGGTCTCGGGCTCAAGGGCTTGAAGATGCTCGATAAAGCCCGCCGGGAAACCGGCCTGGGCATCATCACCGAATTGCTTTCCGAAGACCACGCCGAGATGGTGGCCGAATTCACGGACATCATTCAAATCGGCGCCCGCAACGCGCAGAATTTCCAACTCCTCATCGCCGCCGCCAAGACCGGCAAGCCGGTCCTACTCAAGCGCGGCCTCTCGATGCGCATCGAGGAATGGCTCCTCGCCGGCGAGTACGTGCTGTCGAACACCAACCCGAACCTCATGTTCTGCGAGCGCGGCATCCGCACCTTCGAGACTTACACCCGCAACACCCTGGACCTGTCCACGATTCCCA
>JAQGOT010000192.1 GCA_028293465.1 Pedosphaera sp.
TGACCCGTTTGCGCAACGGCAACTTCAGTCAGGTGGATGTGGGGACGAACTCCGCCGGTGGGCAGATTCTCTCGATGGCGAGCGACAGTGACGGCTCCCTCTGGACGATCAATTATTATGGGCGGTTGTTTTCGTTGCGGGATGGGAAGTCCTTCGTTTCTCCCGTGAGGGCGGGGCGTGAGGACAATGTGCCGGCGCTGGCCAAGGACAAGGATGGGAAGCTGTGGGTGGTGCGCGCAGATGTGGTCGGATCCCTGGAGAAAGGTAGCCTGATGCCGGTGCAGCAACCTGGTGAGCCTGATCCGGATGGAGTGCAGCGGGTTTGCGCGAGCCGAAACGGTGGCTTGTGGATCGCAGGGGATGCGCGGGTCCGGCGCTGGACCGGCGGCAGTGTAATCAAGGATACGGAGTCTGCGCCGTGGGGGCAGAACGCCTTGACGACGATGCTGGAAACGAAAGCCGGGGAATTACTGGTGGGAACCTTAAAGGCGGGGCTTTTTCTCCGCTCACCGGATGGAACGTATCAACAGTTCACACGGTCGAATGGGTTATCGCACGACTGGGTGCGCTGCCTATATCAGGATCGTGAAGGGACGATCTGGGTGGGGACGGGCGGCGGGGGATTGGACGCGTTGCGGTTGCGGAAGGTGGCGATGGTGAAAGCGCCGGATGATTGGCTGGGGCGGGCGGTTTTGTCCGTGACGCCGAGTGCGGCGGGTGGTTTGTGGGTGGGGACTGAAGGGGCGGGGTTGTATCGGCTGAACGAAGGGAACCTGACGCGGTTCGAGCAGCCGAACGGGTTGCCGAACTCCTTTGTTTGGTCGGTATTGGAGGATCGCCAGCACGGGCTTTGGGTGGGGACGTGGGGTGGCGGCCTGGTGTGCCGGCGCGGTGACACGTTCCAGGTTCCGGCGGGGTTGGAAGGAAATACCGCCGCGATGCTGGCATTACATCAGGATCGGCGGGGGGCGTTGTGGATTGGAACGCAATCCGGACTGGTGCGATATGAAGATGGCAAACCGACCTGGTTCAACCATGCTGACGGACTGGAGTTGCCGGATGTGCGGGCGGTGACGGAGAGCGCGGATGGGGCCATCTGGTTCGGGATGTCGGGCGGAGGGTTGGGCCGATTGAAGGAGGGGAAAATCACGCAGTATCACAAGCCGGATGGGCTGGCGAGCGACTTCGTGTGGTCGCTGCTCGCGGAGCCGGACGGCACGCTTTGGGTGGGGACGTTCGGCGGTGGTTTGTGCCGTTTGAAACAGGGGCGGTTCGCGACCATTTCCACGCGGGAAGGGTTGCCGAACAACGTGATCTGCCACATCGCCAACGACGGCCAGGGAAATTTTTGGATCAGTTCGTATGGTGGCATTTTCCGGGTGAGCAAGGACGACCTGCAGCGCTGTGCCGATGGTCAGTTGAAGGCGGTGAACTGTCTCGTATATGGGAAGGGCGATGGTTTGAGCACGCTGGAATGTTCAGGCGGATTCCAGCCGTCGGGCTGCCGGACGCCGGACGGAAGGCTCTGGTTTCCGACGAGCAAGGGGTTGGCGGTGGTGGATCCCGCCAGTGTGATCATCAATCCATTACCGCCACCGGTGTTGATCGAAGAAGTCACGGCGGACGGCCAACTGGTGCGCCTGCCCGAGCAGGGCGCGGCGTTGTCGGCGGCGAAACCACTGCAGATTCGCCCGGGAAAGCAGCGGTTCGAATTTCGTTACACGGCCCTGAGCCTGGTGGCACCGGAGAAAGTGCGGTTCAAGTGTCGGCTTGACGGACTGGAGTCAGATTGGGTGGATGCCGGGACGCGGCGGGTGGCATATTACAGTTATCTCAAGCCCGGGGATTACACGTTTCGCGTCATCGCCTGCAACAACGACAGTATCTGGAGCGAAACGGGGGCGACGCTCGCACTGCGGGTCCTGCCGTATTTTTGGCAGACGTGGTGGTTCAGCGTTTGCGCCGTGGTGGCCGGCGCCGGCGTGGTGGGCAGCGGGGCGCGCTATGCCACCCGCCGCAGGTTGCGCCGGCGGATGGAGATATTGGAGCGCCAGCGCGCGGTGGAGAAAGAGCGGGCGCGCATCGCGAAGGACATTCATGACGATCTCGGGGCCAGCCTGACCCGCATCACGTTATTGAGCCAGTCCGACCGCGCGGAGTTGGAGGACCCGCGGCAGGCGGCGGAAGATCTGGCGAAAATTTATACGACGGCTCGTGAGTTGACGCGGGCCATGGATGAAATCGTCTGGGCGGTGAGCCCGCAGCATGACACGCTGGATAGTTTGGTGACTTATCTGGGGAAGTTCGCGCAGGATTTTTTGAGCGTGGCGGGCATTCGCTGCCGGCTCAACGTGCCGATGCAACTCCCGGCTTGGCCACTGACGGCCGAGGTGCGCCACAATCTGTTTCTAGCCTTGAAGGAGGCGCTGAACAACGTGGTCAAGCATGCCGCGGCCACCGAGGTGCGGGTTTCGCTCACGCCGGCCGCCTCCGGCTTTTCCCTGGTGGTGGAGGATAATGGCAAAGGTTTTGACCCCGCCCGGCCGGGCGTTGCCGCCAATGTGGACGGAATGCCGGCCCGACTTTCAGCGGGCAACGGGTTGTCCAACATGCGCAAACGACTGGCGGAGATCGGCGGCGTATTCGAACTTGATAGCGCCCGCGGTGAGGGGACGAAGTTGAAGTTCGTGGTTCGATTGCAGAGTTGATATGCGCCAGGAGTCATGGTCGTGGCCCCGGAAGGTTGCAAAAAATGGGTGTCGATTAGTTTCGTGACACGCGGCGCGGCGGACAGAACATGCCTGAAGGGGCAGATTCACGTGTCAGGAGATTGAAGTGACGCCGAAGGCCCGGATTAATACTTGATGCTGGTCCGTTGAGCAACCCAGTTGTAATCTTCCTTGTCTTGCTGCGATTGGATGATTGGTCCTGAGGTATAGCCGGCGAATTGAATGGGCTTTCGAATGGCGCCGCCGCGCCACTTGTGAATTTCGGAATGGCCATCGGTAAACGAGAAGCCTCCGGCCCCGTTGTGGTAGGAAGCGGGCAGATCATCCCAAGCGGATCCGGTGGCGACAGTGAACAAATCACCACTGTTGGGCAAAAAATAACCGTCATTGATGCTATCCGGGTGCTCGTCGAGGAAGAGATAGATGTTTGACGGATTTGGAATCCTGGCCAGTTTTATGAACTGCTTGTAAGCCGGAGCAAACCGATTTTTTTCAGAATAGCTGGGATCGGTCCTGTCCGGGGAGAACAGGCCAACGTAGGCATTCATTGAAATGCTCCGAATTCTATCTGGCCAACCAGCGCTTTGCTGGGCTTTGCTGAGGTATTTGTCGGCAGGGCATTTGTAGATGGCCACCGACCCACCGACATAGGTTGCCAAGAGCCCGAGTCTGGCGAAATCGATGTTGGTGCTGGATTGGTCGGCTAGGGTCCACCCCATTGTGTTGACGCACCAGGTGCGAAAGGTCTTATTCACGAATTCCGTCTGCGTTTCGGTCACCCCATAGTTGTTGACGCAACGGTCGTCGTTATCACTGGCGTACAAAAGCCAGGCGTAGGTGAGCTGCTTGCCGTTGTTCATGCAGGAGATGGCCTGTCCCTTGGCCTTGGCCAGAGCCGGAAGAAGCAATCCGGCGAGAATGGCGATGATGGCAATCACCACGAGAAGTTCGATTAAAGCGAAAGCGCGGCGGGGTTGGGAGCCCTCCAGTTGGATCCGATTAATGGATTTCATGAACGGCACGGGATAAATTTCCAAAGGGTATGCGGCTTATCAAGGACGATTCGGGCATGCAGGGCAAGCTAAAATTTGCAGTGTTAGCCTCTGGAGCTGCTTTAGGATCATGATGGAAGCTAATCCATTCGGGCTAAGCTGTATTGTCATCAAAATATGGGACAAGTGGACGGATAAACCCGCGCGGCAGGAACCTGCCCAGCGATATGCACATTGGCACGGGCGGGACGTTTCACATTTAGAAGCGGCAGCGGTCCCGGTTTGATCGGGAACGGGCGCCGTCGAGCTCGAGTCGGGTCCGTTCAGAGGCCAACAACCTGCGCTTTGGCGAGAGAGGCGTGAACTGCCTCGGCCAGTTGATGCACCTGCGATTCCTCCATGATGGTTTCGTGGGCACCGGGAATAAGATTTACTTCAACACCACCCAAGGCCAGTTCGTTCCAGCCATATTTCGGATCAAAGGAGCAAAACAGAAGGTGAACCGGACTGTGGAAGAGAGTAACCGAGCCGGGGTAGGTCTGCGGCTGATAGTTCATCAAGGCCCGGAAATGCGCCTGCCAGAGTTTGCGCTCGTCCTCCGGATACTGGGAAAGGTCCAGCATCTCGTCGATGGTTTCCCCGGGAATTTCCGAGTCAGAACGAAACAGCAGTCGTTGGAGGCGGCGGGTCAGAAATTGGATTTTCCAGCAGATAAATGCGCGCCGTTTTTCAGGGGTTGAAATCAAATGATACGCGCTTCGGATAAAGAAGTTTTTGGAAAACCTCCAAATCGAAACGGGGGTCCAGCGGAAGCGGGTGTAACTGGAGTTTGGAGGGTTGGAATTGATCAGGGCCAGCAATGCGACTTTGTGTCCTTGGGCTTGAAGTTGGCGAGCCATTTCGTAG
>JAQGOT010000193.1 GCA_028293465.1 Pedosphaera sp.
AGCAACGCGGAGATAATGGGTATTTTGCTTGATCAAACCAATTATTACAACGGCAAGGTAAGCGTTAACAAGAACCACAGCAAAAATCCGCAACAAACTGTTTTCCTGAACGCGAAACAGGAAGCTGGCACCACGGTTCCAGGCGTTGGTGAGGATGGTGTTTACCGCGACCCGTGGAGCAACCCTTACATCATCACCCTCGACCTGAACTCCGATAACAAAAGCCGGGACTCCTTCTATCGCCTGCAAACTGTTTCAAAGCAGAACAACGCAACTGGATTGAACGGGTTGTTCAATGGGATTGATCCAAATGGGAATAGCGACGCGTTCGAGGCGAACGCCACGGTAATGGTCTGGTCATTTGGTCCCGATGGCAAGTTCGATCCGATCCAACCCGCAAACAAGGGATTCAACAGGGATAATGTCCTGAGCTGGTAACGTTTCATGCAAACCCGCCCACCAAACCGTTTGATGCGCGAACCGCTGGCCGCCTGGCTGCGCGACGAGCGGGCTTGCGGGGCAGGGGACGGGCGTGGGTTTTTCGGACGGAGCCTGGCCGGATTCACTTTGGTGGAATTGTTGGTGGTTATCGGCATCCTGGGCGTGCTGACGGGAATGTTGCTGCCGGCCGTAGCCCGAATCAAGCTGCAAGGCAAAATCCAAAAGGCGAAGCTGGAGATGAAAGGCTTGGAAATGGCGATCATCGCGTATGAATCCGCCTACAGCCGGTTTCCCGCCAAGGCCACCGGCGCGACGGATCTGACGTTCGGGTATAGCACCGGCATCGCCGGTATCACGGCCAATTCCGAAGTCATGGGGATTCTCATGGACCTCAACACCGGGGCCAACCTCAATCATGCCTTGAATGCGCGTCAGTTGTTGTTCTTTTCCGCCAAACCGGTCGGCGACGCGGTCTCGCCGGGTTTCAGCGCGGTGGACAATCAACTGCGCGATCCTTGGGGGCAACCGTATGTCATCAGCATGGATCTCGATGGGGATAAGAAGTGTCGTGATACCTTTTACAGCACGAGCGTATCCAAAGAAACGGGCAAGCAGGGGTTGAACGGCTTGAAGGATCATGGCAACGGTTTTTTTGAACTGGACGGTCCGGTGATGATCTGGTCGCTGGGGCCCGATGGGAAGTACGACAACAGCCCGACGGCCAAAGCGAATGCCGGTGCGAACCGGGACAACCTCCTGAGCTGGCAATAAACATGCAAACCTGCCCACAAAACTCTTTGATGCGCGAACGCGCGGTTGGAGTCCGCCAGCCGACGGGTGCCACGGCCTTTACGCTGCTCGAGTTGCTCGTGGTGCTCGCGATCATGGGCCTTTTGGCCGCGATCGGCTTGCCGGCCATCCGCGGGATGAGCAAATCCAATGCAATGGCTGCGGCCGACCGGCAAATGCTCGATGATCTTGCCTATGCGCGCCAACGCGCAATTGCCGAACATACGACGGTTTACATGGTGTTTGTCCCGCCCACCATCGTCGATACCACACTCTTCAGTGTCGCCGACCCAGTGGTCGGCCCGGCGGTAGCTCGTCTCTACGCGGGTCAGTATACCAGTTACGCTTTGCTTTCGTTGCGTTCGGTGGGCGACCAACCAGGCCGGACCAGCCCTCGGTATCTGACGGCGTGGAGAACGCTTCCCCAAGGCATTTTTATTGCCACCAACAAATTCTTCGACAGTCCCGTCATTCCTACGTTCGGTTGGACGACAAGTTTTCCCTTCCCCTTCAACACCAATACCGCATTGCATCCGCTGCTACCCCACATTGGCTTCGATTACCTGGGGCGGTTGGTGACGAATTCGCCCAGCGGGCAGGATGTCCTGCTGGGCAGGGACGAATATATTCCGCTGGCGCACGGGAGCATTTTCTACGCGCGGGATGCCAAGGGAGTCCTGATCAACCAACCGGCGGATGTGCAGGAAAAACCGGAAGGCAATACGATCTACAATGTCAATCAGCACGCTCCCTATTACCCCAACAACTCTTATAACCAGCTCCATATCGATTGGCTGACTGGACGTGCCCGGGTCGAAAAATTGGAGATCCAATGAACTTAACATCATACCTTGTTGGTGGAACGGAGCGCCCGGCGCTCAAAGGGGTCTTTGCCACAAAGCCCAAGGGCAAAGCTCGCGACTTGGGCGCGTTCACGATGGTGGAGATCGCCTTGTGCCTGGCCATCATTGGTTTTGCGCTCGTGGCAGTCATAGGTATTTTGCCGACGGGCCTTTCGGTCCAGAAGGACAACCGTGAGGAAACCATCATTAATTTTGAAGCGGCCTTCCTGATGGACGCGATCCGGAACGGCAGCCGCGGGCAGGACGACCTGACCAACCATGTCATGGTCATCACGAACCGATGGGATGAATACACTTTCGACCGCACGTCGACTAATTTTGTAAAAAGTCACCTGAATTACTACACCGACACAAATTTTTCGCTGGATGGCACCCTGCACAGCTCGCCGTTCCTGACGAACGGGGCGAACATCGTGGGCTTGTTGACCACGCCGAAGTACACTGCTTTGAATTACACCACCCCTGGCGATCCCAGCAGCGGCACTTTCAACAGCAATTATGTAAGCGCGGATTTCCGCAGTCTCAGCGGACCGGTAGTGGACCAGGGCGTGAATCAAGCTTCGCGCGACTTCGCTTTCCGCTACCGGGTCGAACCTGAGATCATCGCGGACAGGCCCTTTGATCCATCCTGGGTGGATTTCAACCTTGGCGGTTTGAGTGCAGAGGAGAAGGCCGCAAGGCTGAGCTATTGGGCGTTGGCCAGGAACCGCCAATTCAACCTGAGCCAGGCCCGACTCCGGTTCAAATGGCCGATCCTGGCCAATGGCAAGCCGGGCAACGGTCGCCAGGTATTCCGCACGGCAGCGAGCGGTTCGATAACAAACACTGCCAAAACGCCCTCCGATCTGCCCCTGTATTACATCCAGCCGCAAACGTACGCTGCTAAACCCTAGCCATGCCAACACAAAGTTTTCATCCCTTTACGCCGACCGGTTTGCGGTTGGCCGTTTGCGACGCTGGCCGGGCTCGGCGGGCTTTTTCACTGGTTGAAATCCTGGTGGTCGTCGCCCTGCTTTCGGTGATCATTCTCGGGTTGGTCGCGATGTTCCATCAGACTCAGAAGGCCCTGCTTTCCACCACGACCCAAGTGGACATCCTCGAAGCTGGTCGCGCTGGCGCCGACCTGATGGCGCGTGATTTCGAGCAGATGACTCCGTCGCGAATGCGGAATACAACGAATTTCTATACGGGGTTTGCGCCTGCTTTCCTGCTCAAACAGGTCCTTGCTGATGGGAGCGAGGTGCGGTCGAATCGGTTGGAGGAAGTATTTTTCCTCAGCCGCAATAATTTGCAGTGGACCGGAATTGCGTACTTTGTTGATACGTTGACGCCCCCCCTGAACCGCGGTGATGCCCTTGTTGACACGGTGGCAAAGTTTGGCATTGGATCGCTGTACCGCTATGAAACGAATGCCACGGGCCCTTTTTCCCCAAGCACCGCCTTTCATGCCAGCCCGGCGGGTCTGTTGGGCGATTATCTAGGGATCCGCGGGTTAGACAAAAATGTGCTGATTAATCCTCCGCCCTCCCTGGCTTGGCCGGTTCCCCCTTCGGACCCTATCCGTGTCCGGAAGATATTGGATGGGGTGGTACATTTCCGCGTCCAGGCTTTCGACACCCAAGGGAGACTGCTCCGCTCAGTGGGGGTGCCGCTTCCGCAAAACACGGATATCTACACCGAGCCGGTTTCGGGAGATTCATTTTACACGACCTATAGCAACGCCGTGCCGGCCTATGTGGAACTGGAAATAGGCGTTTTGGAGAGCCGCACGCTGCAGCGTTTCAAGACCTTGATCGACAATACCACCGCAGCCACCAATTTCCTTCCCGCTCATGCCGCGCAGGTTCATCTGGTCCGGCAACGCATCTCCATCCGTAACGTCGATCCTTCGGCCTATCCAGCCTTTCCATGAAACGTCGTAATTCTCAACAAGGTGTAGCGTTGGTTGTCACGCTGATCCTGCTCTCGGTGATCACCTTCATGGCGGTCACCTTCCTGGTCATCAGCCGACGGGAGCGCGAGCGGGTGACCACTCAATCCAGCCAGAGCGACGCCAAGTTTGCGGGCGAGGCCGGGCTGGAGCAAGCCAAGGGTTTGATTATCGCCTCGATGCTGGCCCGTACCAATGGATATGATTTTAGCCTTCTTGTTTCCACGAATTACATCAACCCAGCCGGCTTTGTTTCCACCAACGGTCAGATCATCACCAACGTCAGCTATACCTATGGCCAGGCGCAGGGTGGCGGGCCGGTCATCGGCAAGGACGTATGGAGGTTGATGAACAATCTGCAACTGCTGCCCCGGGTTCCGGTGTATGTCACGACGAACAAGGCTCTTCCTCCTGATTTCCGCTACTACCTGGATTTGAACCGCAACGGGGCGTTCGACACGAACGGTTTCGGGACCAATTACTTCGCTGGATTGCCGATCTTCGATTCGGTTACGGGCAGGCCGTTGACAAATACGTTTGTGGGTGACCCGGAGTGGGTGGGGTTGCTGGATAAACCGGAACAGCCGCATTCGAGCAGCAATCTTTTTGTCGCGCGCTATGCCTTTGTCGCGCAGCCGATCGGCAATTCGCTGGATATTAATTTTATTCATAACCAGGCGAAACGGAACGCGGCCAAGCAGGACGGTTTCCTGCGGGACCAAGGCTTCGGCTCCTGGGAACTCAACCTGGCGGCATTTCTTTATACGCTCAATACCAATCAATGGGGCGGGACCTACAGTTACAGCACCAACCTGACTGGTCCCAGCACCGGGCGAGCCTTTACCAATGCCCTAGGCATCCTCCGTTACCGTTACAACCTTGGCTTTGTCAATTTGCGTTCCATTTCCAGCCTTTACGGGCCCGCGGCCGCGATCGTGTTCGGCCGATCCGACCAGATCGATGGTTATTTGCATGGCCCGGTTATGACGGGCATTCATGCGTCAACCCCCGATCCGGACGCAAACTTCACGACCCAACCTTGGTCTGGCGCGGATAATCCGCAGCACTTTTTCTCCAGCCAGGATTTGTTCTCCACGGACTCAAACAACCCGCAACTCGCCGATTTCAGTGCCGGACTCTACTCCGCCGGGACGAATCTCCTGAATTCGTATGATCGTTATACTTATTCCAGGATGCTTTCCCAGATAGGCAATGATTCCGCGCCGGAGAGCCCGGACAAGCTCAACCTGAACTATGTGAACGTGAACGGCACGAATGCGACGAATTTCATTGCCTGGACACCGGTGCAATTTTTCACGAACGCGGCGGACAAGCTGTTGAAGGACCTGGCCACGAACGATCCGGCGCCGCGCTATCCTTACCCGACCGACTTCGGGATCGCCCACATACCCATTTCTCCCACGAATTATTACACGCCTGCTGTTCATCGCATGCTGCAACTGGCCGCGAACATGTACGATGCCGGCAACAGCAATATCTTTCCCTCGGTCTTCCGGCCCGTGTTTACGAATGGGGTGGGGACGAACATTTCCATTGTCGGTTATACGCCGGTGGACGAAACAACCAATACGTTTGATTATGTGAGCAGGCCGCTGGCGCTGCCGGAGGAGGCGAGCAAGGTGGATTCGAAAACCACGAACATCTATGGTGTGCCGTGGGTGATTGGCGCGAAGAAAGGTTTTCCCAATTTCAACGAGCTGGCGATGAGCAGTGTGGGACAGATCACGCGGCGGTTGCAGGTGGACAAGCACAAGGCTGGTTCTGAGAGAAGCACTTGGACCATCAGCGAGATGTATCAGGTGGGCGTTTCAAACGTGTTTGGGGTGGAGGCTTGGAACTCGTACACGAATGCCTATCTTCTTAATCAGGTGGAGATCAGGGTTGAGGATGACTTGAGGATGTCCTTGATCGTGACCAACGCCGGCAATCCCAATCCCGTTTACACCACCAACCTGCCCGCGAACTTTATTGTGGGAACGAACTTTCCCATCCTGGCGGCGGGCGCCTGGAGGGGGACTCTCCAAGCGGCGTCTCCATCGCCATTGTCGTTTCAAAACTACCGGAGCAATGTGTTCTTTGTGCCAGACTATATTTATCGGCAGAACCCGCCGGGGTTGGTGACGAGCGACTCTTACCAACCCATTTCGCTCACTCCGCCTCACTTTGTTTTGGGCACCACCAACTGGTTCCGATTCATCATGCGCGACCCGGTTTCCCGCAGGATTATTGATTACGTCCAGTTTAGCAATCCGGCCCCGGTGCGCGACCTGACTGAGGAGGCCAGAGCCAATGACCCTTATGGGGTTTGGGGTACCAATATCGTCACCTATAATAGCATTAAGATGCCATCGGGCATTAAAGGGCAGCTCCAAATTGCGCAAGGAATTGCCCCCGATGATGCCTGGACGAGAGCTCAACTGGGGGCGGGGCAAGGGAATAGCAAACTCCAGGCAGCCGGGCCTTTTCAGGATTTCTTCATTAATCCTGCGAACACGACCACCTTTTCACCAGTCCCGTTCAGCCCCACGGCCAAGTTTCACGTGGCCTCAAGCTGGCAGGCGAACGACCCGCTCGTTCACTATACATTGGACGATATGGGTACATCCCTTGTGCCGGTCATTCCTCAATTGGTCGATTTTACGGACGTTGGCAGCTTCACAAAAAAAATCATCCAAAACATCGGATTGGTGAACGCCCGTTATCATCCATGGAAATATGACCGGAACCAAGCGAGTGATGAAGGGTTTACAGATCCGGCGTTCAAGGACCCGTTAGTTAGCAGCTCCGATGCGTGGGATTTTTCCACGAACAAGTATCCGAGCATTGGGTGGTTGGGGCGGGTACATCGCGGGACGCCGTGGCAGACGATTTATTTGAAGTCTTCAACGGTCGTTCCCGCATCGTGGCAGAAATGGAGCGGGAATCCGGACATCACCAACTCGGTCCTGACTCAGCCGATGAAGGACTGGAAGTTTCTGGATTTGTTCACCGTGGCGCAGAACGATAATGCCAGCCGCGGACAGTTATCCATCAACCAGACCAATCTGGCGGCGTGGGCGGCGGTTGTCCAAGGCGTGGTGGTATTGACGAATGCGACGGCGGCGGCACCACTGACCCCGCTGACGATTGATCCGTTCACCAATGATGTGGCGTTTCATACCATCGTTAATGGCATCAATTCACGCCGGGCCAGTTCAGTCACCAACGGAACGCAAGTTATCAATAACTACCCAGGCCAGGTGTACACGAGGTTGGGGGACATCCTGTCGGTGCCGGAACTGACGGTTAATTCTCCGTTTTTGAATACCAACGATATCACGAGCCTGAGCGATGCGGCGTATGAGCGGTTGCCGCAGCAGATCCTTTCGTTGCTGAAAGTGGGCGAGCCGCGGTATGTGATTTATTCCTACGGGCAATCGTTGAAACCGGCTGACCGGTCGATTGTGCAAACGGCCGGACCGTATTTCGGGATTTGCACGAATTATCAAATCACCGGGGAAGTGGCGACGCGCACAGTGGTGCGGATCGAAAACCGGCCGGTGCCGGGGAAAACAAACGCGCCGAATCCGCAGGTGATCCTGGAGAGTTTCAACGTGCTGCCGCCGGAGTAGGCGGTTAAGTTGGAAGGAACTGTCGATTGGTCCATTATTACAATCAAATGACCCGAACCAAGAGCGTCGGGAGTTGGCGCCGAACGCCATGCGGTGGCTTGGAAGTTTGTAATCCTGAGTTTAGAAGTATTCGAGAACCCTGAAGATTATGCAACGGAGACCTTTGTTTTGGTTTTTGGTGAGCCTGGCGTGCCTGGCGGGCGCGATTTATTTCTGGCGTTTGGGCGACCGGTGGCGGGCGGAGAAGGCGCACGCAGCGCCGGCGGCAACGCCACGCGAGGCCAAACCGGGCGCGGTGATGCGGGCGCAGGGCAGTGCGACCAACGCCGCAGGACCCACTGCGGCGGCCGCGAGCGGTCCGCTGGCGTACCGGTTGCACAACACGGCGCAGACCCTCACGCAACTGGCGCGGAACGACCGGGCGATCCTGCTGGCCAATGCGTTGATCGACACGGGCAAGCCGCTGGACTTGGGGATTCCCGCTTCCCTGCGGGCGGGGCTGGGGCACGGCAGCTACGTGGTGCAGGCGCGCGGGGCGGTGGACGCGGAGTTCCGCGCCCGGTTGGGCGCGGCGGGGGCAAGCATCGTTTCGTACATCCCCAACAACGCGTACCTGGTGCGGGTCTCGGAGGCGGGGGCGCAGCAACTGACGGGGGATGCCCGGATGTCGGCGGTGGTGGCGTATGAGCCGTATTACAAGTTGAGCGCGGAGCTGCTGACGCGGGCGTTGGCGGGGGAGAGCTCGGAGGCGGGAATTCCTTTGAAACTGACCTTGTTCGCCGACGCGGCCGGGGCGGTGGCGGAACCGCTGCGCGCGCTGGGGTTGTCGGTGTTGCGCACGGAGCCCTCGCCCTTCGGGCCGGTGGTGAGCGTGCTCGCGCGGCCGCAGCAACTGGCGGCGCTGGCGCGGCTGCCGCAGGTGCAGCTGCTGGAGAAGGGGTCCGGGAAGCAGCCGGCCAACGACCTGACGCGCACGCGGCTGGGCGGGGCGGCGGCGCCCTTGGTGAGCACCAACTACCTGGGCCTGACCGGCAGCAACGTGCTGATCACGCTGGCCGATGCGGGCGTGGACCGGCTGCATCCGGACCTGACCAACCGGGTGTTGGGGTTTGATTTCAACGACACTTCCGGGCACGGCACGCACGTGGCCGGGATCATCGCCGGCAGCGGGGTGGAGTCCTCGACCGTGAGCAACGCGGTGGGCTCGGTGATGATCGCCGGGGGCGGGGGGGCGAGCAACGTGATGTTCCGCGGGCTGGCACCCTCGGCGCGGCTGTATTCGCTGTCATTGTATGACGCCGACGCGGATTTGCAGGAAGCGGCGGCGCGGACCAATTCCTTGATTTCCAACAACAGTTGGAACTACGGCAGCACGGAGTACAACATCGAGGCGGCGAGCTACGACGCGGCGGTGCGCGACGCCCGGCCCGGGGCGGCGGGGCCGCAGCCGGTGTTGTTCGTGTTCAGCGCGGGCAACGCCGGGGGCGGGGACGAGGCCGGCGGGGGCGGGCGGGCGCAGAGCATCTTGTCGCCGGCCACGGCCAAGAACGTGATCACGGTGGGGGCGATCGAGTCGCCGCGCCACATCACCAACGAGCTGGTGGTGGACGGGGTGACCAACCAGCCCTACCTGGCGGGGACGGACAGCAGCAACCGGGTGGCGAGCTTCTCCAGCCGGGGCAACGTGGGCGTCGGGATCGAGGGGGACGGGGGGCGGTTCAAGCCCGACGTGGTGGCGCCCGGGACGATGGTGGTGTCGGACCGCTCGCAGGATTGGGACACCAACAGCTACTACCACCCGGTGGACTACGAGTACAGCACGCTCGCGGACCAGACGGTGGAGACCAACACCCTGCGGGCCTTTTCCATTTACGTGCCGACGAACGCCATCAGCGTGACCATCGTGGTGCACACCAACATCAACTCGCCCAGCCCGTTTCCCGACACGCCCATTTACGTACGATATAACGACAACCCCACGTTTACGGTCCATGACGCGCTGGGGACCAACGCGATCACCTTGCCGCCGCCCGCGCCATTGCAGACCGACACGACGTTGTTCTACAGCATCGCCAACCCCACCAAGACGGCGATGAAGTTCGATGTGGAGACGATCATCGCCAGCACCAACAATCATCCCGAGCTGTATCTTTTGCAGACCAATTTGAACCCGCAACTGGACCCGTGGTACCGGTACGAGTCGGGCACGAGCATGGCGGCGGCGGGGGTGTCGGGGTTTTTGGGGCTGATGCAGGAGTTCTTCGAGCAGCGGTTGCACGCCACCAACAGTCCGGCGCTGATGAAGGCGCTTTTGATCAACGGTTCCCGTTCGCTGGGGGCACCGTATGATTTGCAGGCGAGCGGCCTGCCCAACTCGCAGGGCTGGGGCCTGCCAGCCCTGGCCAACAGCGCGCCCGCCGCGCTGACTAACACCGCAGTGGACGCCAACATTTTGCCTTTGCGCTACTTTGACCAGAGCCCGACCAACGCCCTGGCCACGGGCCAGCGGCAGACCCGCAAGCTTTCCCTTTCCGCGGCCGGGCAGGGGCAGCCCCTGCGCGTGACCTTGGTGTGGACCGACCCGCCGGGCAACCCGGCGGCCAGCTTCAAGCTGGTCAACGACCTGGACCTGATCGTGACCAACCTGGACACGGGCGAGGTGTTTTACGGCAACGACATCCCGGTGGACGGTGCCTTCAACCAGGCGTGGGACACCAACAGTTTGCCCCCGTACGACGTGGTCAACAACGTGGAGAATGTGTTCCTGGCCCCGCCGATGGGCTCCAACTACACGGTGAGCGTGGCGGCGCGGCGGGTGACCGTCAACGCGCTGACCCGCGACACCAACAACGTGGTGCAGGACTTCGCCCTGGTGATTTCCAGCGGCGACGCGGGCCAATTGACCAACGCCTTCACGCTGGCCGCCCCGACGCTGGCGGCCGACAGCCACGCTTCCGGGCTGACCACCCTCACCAACGGGCTGCCGCTCTTCAACGAGCGGGTGGGGGGCAATTCGCAGTTCACCGGCACCACCAACGGGGTCACCAACCAGTGGAACTTCTACGTGTACACCAACCCCACCAACTTCGCCAACGTGGCGTTCATCACCTTCCTGCCGCCCGAGCTGGGGGTGGCGCGGATCGGCACGCAGGAAAGCGCCAACCCGCCCAACGCCACCCGCGTGGAGGCGGACATCGACATGTATGTGTCCACCAACCCCGGGCTGACCAACCTGGACCCGGCGGTGCTGGCCATCGCCCAATTTTCGCGCACGCGCACCGGGACCGAGGTGGTGCTGGACCAGGGCGGCTCCTTCCAGGGCAAGGTGTACTACCTGGCCGTCAAGAGCGAGGACCAGCAGGGGGCGGAGTACGCCTTGGTGGGGGTGGCGAGCAAATTTCCCTTCAACCAGCGCGACGCCAACGGCAATCTCCTCGTGACCATGCTGGGGGATTTCCCGGTGCCCATCCGGGACGGGTCCAGCAAGCTGCCCGGCTACACCTACATCCTGGGGGTGACGGCGGAGGCCGACCGCATCCGACGGGTGATCGTCACCAACGCGGTCACCCATGAGTACTTCCCGGACCTGATCGGGGCCCTGAGCCACAGCCAGAAGCTCTCCGTGCTCAACAACCACGCCGCCTTTTTCAACACCAACGACGTCAGCGAGACCCTGGTCTATGACGACAGCGGGGAGGGGGACAACGTGGGGGTGTTGAAAGGGCCCGGGACCTTTGCCAAGACCAGCGACCGGCCCGGCACGCTGCAGAACTTCGTCGGGGAGCAGGCCTCAGGGGCGTGGGTGTTCTCGATGGTCGATGACGCCTTGGGGCGCACCGGGCGGGTGGACAGCCTGGCCATCACGGTGGAGCCGCAGGACCCGACCAACAACGTCAACCAGCGGATCGGGGCGTTCGGCTCCAAGTATTATTTTGTCGATGTGCCGCCCAACGCCACCAACCTGACGGTGACCCTCGGCGGCAGCATGTCGCTGCCGCTGGACGTCTATCTGCGCCGGGGGGCGCGGCCCTCGCAGACGGTGTACGACAAGTCGGCCGTCATCAACCCGCCGGGCGGATCTTTGTCGCTGACGAAATTTGAGAGCCCGCCGCTCAACCCGGGCCGGTATTACATTTTGGTGTTCAACCCCAACGCCAGCCCGCAGACCTTCAATATCAGCTTCAGTTTGGGGATCGATTTGAACCCGCTGGCGCCGTACAAGTTTCTCTCGATTGGGAACGAACCGATCCTGGATGACGCGGTGAGCTACTCCACCAATTATGTCGGGATCGCCAGCAAGGTGGCGCGGGCCGAGGTGGGGGTGCGGATCGACCATCCCCGGATTTCCGATCTGGTGCTGACCTTGATCAGCCCGCATGGGACGCGGGTGGTGCTGGCGGAAAATCGCGGCGGGCTCACCACCAACGGGTATGGTGTGGGTGTAAACGTTATCAACACCAACCCGCCAGCCACCTCCGGCAACGCGGCGGCCGTCACCAATGTCATTGATACCACCGTCACCTCCGGCACGTTGGTGATCAATTATCATTTCCACCAGGTCCCGGACACCATGCACATCTATTATGACGGGGTGAAGATCTTCGACTCGGGGTTGATCAGCGGCAGCGGCAGCTTCTCGGTGGATTACGGCCCGGGTATTTCCACCAGTGTCAAGATCGTCATGAACGAAGGGGGCAATCCCCAGGCGACCGAGTGGGACTATCAAGTCACTGCCATCACGAGGCAGATCAACTACACGATCTTCAGCGAAGACACCAATTTTGCGAAGATACCCATCAAGTTTGCGATCCCGCCGTTTGGCACCACCAATGGGAGCGCGGCCACGACGGTGGATGCGAGCAGTTTTGAGGGGTTTGCAGAAGGTGGTTATACATCCGTGGACGGTTGGACAACAGTGGATACCAACCAAGTCTGGGTGGTGAAGGTGCCGCAGTTGGCGGATAACGGCAGCAACGTTCTGGCTTTGCACCGGGGAAGCATCATCCGAACGCTTCCCACCCTGGCCGGCCGGAAATATACTTTGAGCTTCGCGACCCACGGTCGGCCCGCGTTGTTGCCGGTCAGTTGGTGGAAAGGCGAGGTCAACGCGCTGGATTCTGCTGACGGCAATAATGGCATACCATCGAACATGACCTACGCTCCCGGCGAGGTGGGAGGCGCTTTCAAGCTCAATGGAACCAATGCTTATGTCAGTGTGCCGGCCTCTGGCAATCTGAACGTGGGGACAGGGAACGGTTTCAGCATTGAAGACTGGATCAACCCTGTAAATGTCGCGACCCAGCAACCGATGTTGGAATGGTTCAATGGCACGTCCGGCGCACATTTTTGGATCTCTGTTGCTTTTGGCGGAGGGATTCCCGGTTGTGTTTACGCCAATCTCATTGATACAGCCGGGAACGATCACGTCCTGACCTCGGGTGGGAACGGTCCGGTGGTGGCCAATCGTCTTCAGCATGTGGCGGTCACCTACGACAAGACCAGCGGCATCGGCAACCTCTTTTACAACGGGTCCGTGGTTGCGTCCACGAACCTTGGGGTTTTCACCCCGCAGACCACTTATAATCTGTTCTTGGGGTGTCGGCCTTCCACTCTCGAGTTGTTTAAGGGCATTCTGGACGAAATGAGTCTTTACAATCGGAGTCTGCTACCTGTGGAGATTCAGGACATCTACGCCGCCGGCACCGCCGGCAAATGTCCGGTCAGTGGTGGCAACTGTACAGTGACCGCCAACGTGATCTTTGGCGGGACCACCAATGTCATCTCGGCCTTGGATGCCTGGAGCCCCAACACCTATAGCTTCACCGCGCCCACAGACGCCATGGTGCTGGAGATTCAGCCCAATCAGAATGGCCTGTTGTTGGATTCCTTCAAGCTGGTTGAATCGTCGAGTCCCACCAATTATTTTCTGCCTGAAGAGCCCTTGAGCAAGCTGGTGGGGGAGGATTCGCAGGGGGATTGGCGGTTGGAGGTGTTGGACAACCGGGCCGGGGCGACCAATCCCGCGCCGCTCCTGGTGAGTTGGCAGTTGAGCCTGACGCTGGACACGATCGTGCCTTACGCGATTCCCTTGTCCCACGCGATCACGCAGACCAACACGGTCAATCCGTTTGAGATCGTTTATTACGCCGTGGATGTGCCGGGCTGGGCCCAGTTCGCCACGAACCTCCTGTTCAACGTCAACGGCGGGTCGGTCAACCTGTTGTTTAACCAAAGCATCCTCCCGACGGGCACCAGCCCGGGTGATTACCCCTTGTTGACCGGTGCGGGGACCGTTGTTTTGACTACGAACGGGGCTGCGCCGTTACTGCAGCAGGGCACGCGGTATTATCTGGGGGTGCAGAACACGGGCGTGGCACCGGTCAGTTTCGCGATCGAGGTTGATTTTGACATCACCACCTTGACCAACGCGATTCCGCTCACCAACACGCTGGCGGCGGCCTTTCTGCCCCGGTATTACCAGTATGACGTGTCCACCAACGCGATTGCGGTGGCGTTTGAGCTCTTGAATCCCAACGGCAACGTGGACCTGTTGGCGCGCAAGGGCGCGCCGCTGCCCGATGAGGTGAATTTTGACTACGTGAGCGCCGCCTTGGGGAACAACAACGAGGCGATCGTGGTCATCACCAACTCGCTGCCGGTGCCGCTGACGGCGGGCCGCTGGTATCTGGGGGTGTTCAATCGGACGGTCAACCCGGTGACCTACGCCATTAGGGCCACCGAGACGGGGCCGCCCACGATCATCACGCTGACCAACGGGGTGCCGTTTAATTACAGCGTGGGCCAAGGTGTGCTGCAGACCAACTTTTTCCGGTTCGTGGTGGACCAGACCAACACGGCGGCGCTCTTTGAACTCTACAGCCTGAGCGGCAACGCCGACCTGACGTTGCAGCGGGGCAGCCTGCCGTTTGTGGCGCCGTATTTTGACGGCAGTTTCCGCCCGGGCACCAACTTCGAGCAGATCGTGGTGCGCACGAACATCATCGGGACCAATATCAACGCGGAATGGTTTCTGGGGGTGCCCAACAAGGACGTGACGACGGTGACCTACACCATCCGGGCGGTGGTGTCCACCAACGGGATGTTGATCAGCGGCATCCCGATCACGATCGGGCTGACCCTGCCCCCGGCCGGCGGCACGAACGGACCCACCCTCACCTGGCCCGGAGTGGCGGGGGAGAGCTATGAAATCCAGAGTTCAACCGACCTGGTGAGCTGGACGGTGCTGTCCACCATCATCAGCGCGCCCGGTTCGACCATCACGTTTACCGATCCGAACCCCATCACGGGTTTTCCGTATCTGTTCTACCGGATTGTGCAAATTCCCGTTCCTTAGCCATGGCTGTGCTGGTACTCGCGCTGAATCCTTCGATCGACGCGGAATGGCGCGTCGATCGGGTCCAGTGGGAGGAAAAGAACGTCATTCAGTCGGAGTGCCGCTGGGCGGGTGGCAAAGGGGTCAACGTCGCCCGGTGGTTGAAACATTTGGAGGGTCGACCGCGACTGCTGCTGCCGTTGGGTGGCGCGACGGGGAGGGAACTGACCACGGATTTGCGGCGCAGGAAATTGGCGGCGACGGTGGTGCCTTTGCGCGAGTCTTCCCGCGTGAACGTGATTGTGACGACGGCGGGTTGTGGGCAACTGCGGTTTAATCAGCCGGGGCCTGAACTGTCGCGCGCGGAGTGGCAGAGGATTTTGCGAGAGACGGGAGAGTTGCTGCTGAAAGTATCCTGCGTGGTGCTGTCCGGGAGTCTGCCGCGTGGGGTGCCGGTCGATGCTTATGCGCAACTGATTCGCCTGGCTCACGGTGCAGGAGTGAAGGCGATTTTGGATTGTGACGGGGAGGCGTTGCGGGCGGCGGTTGGCGCGCGGCCGTTTTTGATCAAACCCAATGAACATGAACTTGCGGAGTGGGCGGGCCGACGGTTTAAGTCGGAAGCTTCGCTGGCTCGGGCGGCGCGTGCTTTGTCGGAAGCGAGCCGGGGATGGGTGCTGGTGTCCCGTGGTCAGGAGGGTGGTGTGCTGGTTCATCAGCGCGAAGGGGTGTTGTTGCATGCGCGGTCGCCTAAGGTCACGCCGGTCAGCACGGTGGGCGCGGGTGATGCGATGCTGGCGGCGGTGGTGCGGCAAATTGAATTGGGCGCTGCGCCGGAGGAATGGTTGCGATATGGGGTGGAGATTGGCGCGGTCGCGACGCAGTTGACGGCGGGAAATCTCCCAAATGTCGAATAACGAATTTCGAATTGCGAATTGGGGAGGTGCTCTGGAGTCCCTGTATTCTCGTCGAGGCTACGGCTTTGCAGGAGGTAGGTTACCGGTGTAATTGAGAGGGCTGTTTCATGGTTTTTGGGGAGGACTGCGCGGGGAATCGGCTCCATTTTTCTCCGATGGCTATGCCGATGACGGAGGCCACGGTGCCGAGGAGGATGTCAACGGGACGGTGCTGCCAGACCAGGGCGATGGAGGGGAGTCCGACCACAAGCATGGCAACCAGCGGCCAGCGCCATGTGGGGCGGTCGCGAATGGCGAACCACGCGGCCACCACCGGCCCGATTCCGTGGGCGCAGGGCATCACGTTGTTGGGAGGATCCATTGCCGTGATCCAGCAGTAAGGAGCAGCCCACCAGTCTTCCGGCAAGGGAGGGCGGGGGAGCGTTGTGGGTGTGAGCATCCACCATGGCATCACCAGCAGGAATCCGCAGATGAAGGCCAGCAGGCAGGCACGGAAGCGGCGGGCGTCGCGGATCGTCACCGGCAGCAGCCAGGTCATGAGCAACATTCCCATGTAGGGCAGGGTGAACGACGGCCAGAACGGCACCCATGAGGGCATCATCACCTCGGTGGGCGTGACGGATTGGCAGCGGTCAATGATGAAGTAGAGGCCAAGCGCCGGATAGACGGTAAACGTAATTTCCAGGAAGCGGCGGAGCGGTTTGATCTGGGCATAGGGGGGCGCGCATTGGGAAGCGGAACTGAGTGCGTCAATGGGAGGTAATTCCATGGCAGGGTCAGGCTGCATCCTTGGCTTCCGCACCAAACAATTTCCGCACGTCGTTGCTGGTGAGCACGTGGATCATCCAAAAGTTGGCGAGCATGGCAACGGTAACAAGGGCAGAGGGCATCGCAAAATCCATCCAACTGGCTGATGAAATCTGTCCCGTAACTACCTGTGCGAGCAACGAGAAAAACGCATGCAAAAGCCAAACGAAAGATATCCAGAGGAACGTCAAACCAAGAATCCGCCAGCCACGGTAAAGCCGAAAAATGCCCCAAGCAATGAACAGTCCGAGGATATCCAGCGCGATGAACGGACTACCCGCCACCAGATTTGAGATTTCCCGGTAAATGCCGTAAAGGCCTTCGATAAAAAACAGGGCGGAAACGACGATCAGTTTGGTTGGTAGTTTGGAGGGTGTTAGGGGCATGTGACCGGGGTTGCCTCGATTTGGCTCAACGGCCCAGGCTGTGAGGGGGAAATCTGGGAAAGCGAGTGTGACGGTTGGGGCGGCTCCACTGCAGGATTGGCGCGCATTAATCTCGTGTCCATAATCTCTGGATCTCCGCTCTCTGCACGGTCGGAATCTCCACATGCCCGTCGGCATCAAGTTTCACCGTGAGGTGGTTCCAGGTTTCTGCAGAAACCGGTGAAGAGCCGTCCTGCATTTTTGTGAGCAGGACGTGGGCGGCAACGAACCGTGATTCGTCTGCAAGTGCGGCAATGAGGAACGGGCGACATGCGAGACCCGAACGCAATACCTGCTCCTCGGCCTCGCTGATACCTGTGACCTGTAATCCGAAGTAATTTCCGTCCCAGCGAATGTGGTTGTTGTGAATTTTGGCAACCAATGCGCCACCGGTGAGGTTGCGGCTCGCGCAGCCGGCGAACAACATCAGAAGGGCGATGGGAAGGATGTAGCGCATGATTTGCAGCTCTCACGGCCGCATGGTTGAGGAGAGTTTAAGCCTGTAAATGGCGGGTGTCGAGCGGATTTGCAGCCGATGAGGGATGGGAGGAATGCGAAGGATGGGATTTATGGGAGGAGCGTGGTGGGCATGGGCTGGGAGGTCTTTCACGGGAGAGGGCGGTGCGCCGCCGTTGGTGGGGAGGAATCTTGTGTTTTTTTCCGCCGAAAAAGTTAGGGCTCGGCGGAACCTCACCCTACCGAGTCTGGTGGGTGGGCCCGCGGGCGGTTTTTGGCTTTGAGGGCCATTTTTGGCTGATTTTGCCGTATTCTAATACCACGCAGACCTTGCAAAGCTTGCAAACCATCAGGGACAAACGGGTAGGTTTTGTGACAAATTCGCGGGCATGGAAAGGAGCAATACAAAAGGTCGATGACCGTCAGGGGACGGGGCGAGGGTGAGAAAACGAGAAGACGAGAAAACGGGTGGCGGGAAGTTTGCCACACGTTGGCGGTGGTTCTTTGACATCTTGGAAATTTCGGTGGACGAACCCTGGAAGTTCGAATGGGGGAGGGCGTGCGGAAATGTCCAATGACGCAATGACCAATGTCCAAAGAAATTCCAATCACCGAATCTCAAAGGGGAGGGTTGCGGGTTTGGCTGGTGGGTCGTGGTCGATCAAGGGTGCTTGCGCACGGGTGTTAGCACACGGCCACTATGTGGAATCCAAGTTAATCCAAGTTTTGACTGGCTCATCATGGCGGAGTCGTGGGCCGGCTCGGGAAACTTTTAAAACAGTTGTCGGCGGGTGGTGACTCGCGCCGTTCCCCGCGCTGAAGCGACGGGGTTAATGAGAGAGGACTCGGTTACACGACTATGCTTCAAATCCAGGCAAATCCAAGCTAATCCAAGTTAACTCGGGTTGCCGGAGGGTTCGGGATTGCGGTGGGTCGGGAGATGCTCGCGGGGCTCGCGCCGACGGAGTCGGCAAAGTGATGGGAGCGGTGGGTGAGCCACGATTCTATATACATGCCGGTCCGCCGGACCTTCGGAGGGGTGGGTTGTGTGGGGCCGGCCGGAATGACTCCGGGGGGCTCGCGCGATCCAGGCCGATCCAAGTAAATCCAGGCAAATCCAACCTAATCCAAGTTAATCGGGAGGATGGTTTTCGGATTTGGAGGTTTTCAGAATGGGGATTGGGTTGGACCGCCGTTTCGGGTGGGGATCGGCCTGCTGGTGGGCAAGGAGTTAGAGTCTCGTCACCTCGCCTCCTACGAGAGCGGTTGCTGGCGCGCGAGTCGGGTTGTAGCATGATTCCAGGCAAATCCTAGTTATTCCAAGTTAATCGCGCGCGTGGGGTGGGGACGCCGTTTGGCTTGGCGAGGGCGGGGTTTTCGTTTAGGTTGGATGATTGTTTAATCGAGAAATTTGCAACACATGGCTAAAGGCTTCATAAAGATTGGCGGGGCTCGGGAGCATAATCTCAAGAATCTCACCTTGTCGATTCCGCGCGACCAATTGGTGGTGATCACCGGGTTGAGCGGTTCGGGGAAGTCCTCGCTCGCGTTTGATACCATCTATGCCGAGGGGCAGCGGAAGTATGTGGAGTCGCTGTCGGCTTATGCCCGGCAATTCCTAGATCAGATGCAGAAGCCGGAGGTGGACTTTATCGAGGGGCTTTCGCCGGCGATTGCCATCGAGCAAAGGAGTTCAGGGACGAGCCCGCGTTCGATCATCGCGACGACCACGGAGATTTACGATTATCTAAGGCTGCTGTTTGCGCATGTGGGGCAGCCGCATTGTCCGGTGAGCGGGGTGCCGATTGTGGCACAAACCACGACGGATATCGTGGACAAGATTCTGGCGCTGCCGGCCAAGACACGGGTGATGCTGTTGGCGCCGGTGGTGCGTGACCAGAAGGGGGAGTTTCGGGATGTGGTGGAACGGTTGGGACGCGA
>JAQGOT010000214.1 GCA_028293465.1 Pedosphaera sp.
ACGTGATACCAGACCCCGGTCGTCAGCGCGGTGGTGGAGTGAATTTCGGCGCTTTGGGCGGTGGCGGAGGTCACCAAGAAACGGAAAATGTCCTTGCCGCCCGATCGCGTCTTGCTCAGATCAAACCCTTCAAAGTCACCGCTCCGGGTGTTTTGCTTGAAGACGATATACTGGTCTCCCGCCGCCGAGCCGCCCAAGCCTGCGGAGTCGAGTGAGGTAAAGCGCACCCAAGCTTCAATCGTGAGATTGGCGGGATGCAATGCGGGGGCATCGGGTATCTGAACAAAGCTGTTCGTCCCATCGAAACTGAACCCAAGTCCCACCTGACCGGTGACGACGGCCGTCGCGCCGCCTTGGAGCGCGCCGTTGTCAGCGCCGGCAATATCATTCGCATTGCCCTCGCCCGGCCACCAGCCGACCAGACCTGCGGGTGGCGGGGAGCAGCTTCCCGGCGTGTTCACCGTCAGGGTGGCCACCGCGCTCGTCGCCGATCCAGCCACATTGCTGACCACGACTGAATAATTTCCCGCATTGCTCGACTGGATGTTGCCCAGGGACAATACCGCACCGGCCGCACCGCTGAGTTGGCCGCCGTCGGTCAGGTTCGTACCGTTACGCCGCCATTGATAAGTAAACGGCGCCGTGCCTGAAACTGCCACGCCAAAAGTCACATTCGTCCCGGCAGCAACGGTCTGGCTTGCGGGCTGGGTGGTAATGGTGGGGGGCAGGTTGACGGTGAGCGAGGCGACCACGCTGGTCACCGCACCCGCAACGTTGGTGACCACGACCTGGTAATTGGCTGCATCACCGGCCTGCACACTCGTCAACACCAGCGCCGGGGTCGTCGCACCGGAGACATTGCCTCCATTACCCAGATTGGCCCCGTTTTTCCGCCACTGATAACTCAAGGGCGCGGTTCCCGTCGCGCTGACGGTGAAGCTCACATTGCTGCCGGCGGTCACCGTCTGGTTGGTTGGCGAAGTCACAAGGCCGGGCGCAACCGGCGGCGGGTTCACGTTCAGGACCGCCACCACGCTGGTGACAGAGCCGACAAAGTTGGTGATGACGACTTGAAAATTCGCCGAATCGGTCAGTTGGACATTCGCCAGACTCAGCGCGGATGAGCCCGCCCCGGAGACGTTGCCGCCGTCGGCCAGATCCACTCCGTTGCGTTGCCACTGATAACTCAGCGGCTGCGTCCCGGACGCGGTGACGCCGAAACTGACATTCGCCCCGACCGTAACGTTCTGGCTCGCCGGCTGGACGGTGACGACGGGCGGCCCGTTCACGGTGAGTGTGGCGATCGCACTGGTGACCGCGCCCGCAGGGTTGGTCACCACCAGGGTGTAGTTGCCAGCATCCGTGGGCAGCAAATTGGAAATCGTCAATGCATTGGTCCGGGTGCCGCTGATACGTCCGCCGTTAACCAGGCTGACGCCATTCAACTGCCATTGGTAGCTCAGCGGAGCGCTGCCGGTGGCGGTGGCGGTGAAGGCTGCGCTCGCACCAACCAGGCTCGTAGTGCTCTGTGGGCCGGCCGTGATGACCGGCGGCAACAGGACGGTCAACACCGCGACCGCGCTCGTTGTCGAAGCCGTCGAATTGGTCACCACCACGGTATAATTGCCCGCATCGGTTGGCTGCACATTGCTCAGCGGGAGATTCGTGGCCGTGGCTCCGGGAATCACCGCCCCGTTGAACTGCCACTGGTAGCTCAGGGGCGCGGTGCCCGTGGCGGTTACTGTAAAGAGCGCATTGCTTCCAATGACCACGCTCTGGGTTTGAGGTTGAGCGGTGATGGCAGGCCCGCCCGCCGTTTTGCATTTTCCAGCAGCGCCAGCCGCGTAGATGGCGGCAATTTCGTTCGAGGAGAGCGCGCGGTTGAACAACGAAACCTCGTCCAGAGCCCCGTTCAACTTGTGATCCCAGAAGGATTGGCCGGAGGTGCCAAAGTACAGCGGCAGCGTGCCGTAGTTTTGAGCGAAGGCGACGTTGGTCTGCCGCTCCAGGTGGCCGTTGACATAAAGCTGGGTGAAGTTGGACCCGCGCACTGCTGCCACGTGGTACCAGACTCCGGTCGCAATTTTCGTCGTCGAGTGGATTTCGGCCAACTGGGCCGTGGCGGAGGTGACCAGGAATCGAAACGTATCCCCGCCCGCTTCACGGGTCTTGCTCAGGTCCAAACCTTCGAAATCACCACTCCGGGTGTTTTGCTTGAACACGATGTATTGGTCGCCCGCCGCTGAACCGCCCAAGCCGGCCGAGTCCAGCGAGGCAAACTTTATCCACGTTTCGACGGTGAAATTCGTGGGCCGCAACACCGGCGCATCGGCGATTTGAACGAAGCTGTTCGTCCCATCAAAAGTGAAGGTTTGCCCGACGAAGCCAACCGCACTCGCCGTGGCCCCGCCTTGGAGCGTGCCGTTGTTGGTGCCGGCGATGTTTGTGGCGCTGCCGTCACCCGGCCACCAACCCACCAGACCGGTTGGCGCGGGCAGGCAATCGGCCATGGCCGGCAACGCGGAAGTCAGCCCGACGAGAAGCAAGAGCGCCATCAGCCAGTGGCGGCCTCGCCACGCATGAAGATTAACAAGGTTCGATCCGACAATATTCCTCCTGATCATAATATTTCCTCGATTACACTCTTTACGTGCGCCCTCCTCGGACCGCCAGACAATGGCGGTGCTCCAAATCGGCTTCGCAACTATTTTTTTTATCTTCGACGTGCTGCTGACAAATTCCCGATTCACGCCCCGGCGGAAACCGGAGTGAACTCGCCATTCACACGAATGGACTGAGCTGCGAAGCCTTGGCGACGGCAGAACCTTGGGACCAACAAAAACCAAACCAAATTGATCCTTCAGACCACCACGCCGCTTCAGCCAATTCTTCCCGCAATTGCCATCCTTCTTCGTTACTTGAACGATCGGCAACTACATGAATAATTGACCGTATTTATTAGGCTTTCCGCATGTTTGTGTCAAGGTGATTAGGGGC
Source organism: Pedosphaera sp. (assembly GCA_028293465.1). GTDB lineage: Bacteria > Verrucomicrobiota > Verrucomicrobiia > Limisphaerales > Pedosphaeraceae > JAQGOT01. Next base: position 2,998 of record JAQGOT010000214.1, read on the forward strand.
TGTTTTAGTACGGAATCCGTCTCCGTAGTAACCCGGAATTATTCCTCCTTTCTTCATGGAATGGGCGTCTTTTGCCCCACTCCTCCATGCCAAATTCATCATCTGCCCCGTGAAAAAAATAATTCGAACGAGGATGTCGCGGGGGTTTTTAGCCCCGGCGAAGACGCCCGGGAGGCTTCAGTCGAGGTATTGCTGCAACTCCGATGGGTCGCCTGCGCCGGCCAGAATGTAAACCTTGTCTCCGGTGATCCAACTGGCGGTCGTTAATTTATGGACCCGGTCAAACTGCGGCTTCCCTGGTCGCGGCGGGTTGGAAAAATCCGAACGGCTGGCCACGAAAAGGAAGAGATCCTTCTTCATGCCGGCATTTAAACAGACCATGGCGACCGGCTTGCCATGCCAACGCAATGCCGCACAGCCTTCACCGGTCAAATTTTCCAATCCCTTGGGCAAGGCATAATCGGCCACGGAATGGCTCGCCCGCAAGAATTCACGAATTTCATTCAAATTCGTGCTCGTCATGGTCATGGCATACCCGCGCTGCACCTGCAGCACTTCGCGTTGTCTGTAGGCGGCAAAGCTGTCGTTCTTCCCCGGCTTGAAAAACACCCAGCTCGCGGCCGCCAGCAACGCAATCGCCGCCGCCGCCGCCAGCAGCCATACAGCAGGTAGGGTGAAAGGAATGATCCGGCGCCGGCCAACGTTTTCCAGCAGAATTTTGCGTTTTAGATCCGGCGGCACTTCGACCTGTTTGAGCTTGCCGCGGATGGCGATGTAAACGCCGCAATGTTCATCGAACCAATGGGCCAGCTCCGGATCGAGCTGCACGGCCTGCAACGCCTCGGCCATTTGAGGGTCCAGGGCATCGGTGGTGCCCGGTCGGTACAATTGTAAGACCTTTTTGACCTGGCTGCTATCCATGCGCCCCCCTTTGGCCTCGGCCGGCAACGCTATTCCCGTTTAGGATCAACTGTTGGAGTTGGGCCATGCCGCGGGAAATCCGGGATTGCACGGTGCCCAGCGGCACTTCCAAAATACCGGCGATCTCCTTGTAGGAATAGTCCTCCATATAGAACAGCGCAAGCGGGGCCTGGTAAGGCTCCGCCACCTCTCCGAGCATCTCCACCACCCGGGAGGCGTCCAGGACATTGACCATTTCGGGCGAAATGGCCGGCAGTTCCTGATCCATTTCGCTGATTTCAAAATGCGGAAACCGCACGACTTTTCTCCGCATATTCAGAAACTCCCGGTGCAAGGTCGTGAACAACCAGGTTTTGACCTTGGAGGCGTCCCGCAGTTGGTGGCCCTTGGTGGCCCAGACGTAAAATGTTTGTTGGGTAAGGTCACAGGCATCCGCTTCGGCCCGGGTCAGACTGAAAGCAAATTGGTATAGCGGCCCGTAGTAACGGGTCACCAGACTTTCAAAGCCTAAATCATCAGACATACAGCCGTCATTACCTATACGACCCGCCAGCGCGGGGATTGTTCCCGCGAATATTCTACTCAGCGGACACGGCGGCAAGTCTGCCGTAAGGGCCAGGAAATAACGAGGCGAAAAATTGCCGCTCGAATTCAGAAAATCGGCGAGGTGAACACCGGACTGATCGCACCCGGGCGTCTACTGATGGAACCGATTGTTTTTCGGGAACAATTCCGCAGGCTCGCGCCTCTCATCCACGAACCAGACCGACGCCCAAGGGGTGAGGGACAACGGCAGCAAATAACCCGAAGATGAAGCCCAAACCAAAATTGGTGGCGATTCCGATCTCGCTCTGGATCACCCTCGGCTTTAGCATCATCCCGTTGCCACACCGGATCAAAATGCCGAGGCGCGTGCGATGCCGAAGCCCCTTCCACGGGGTGCCGGGACGCCGCCAGCCAGGACGACCCTGCTGCGAGCCTTCACGCTTCTCAAAGCCCGAACGCGGCCGCTAAAGCCTGATTTGGGCCCCTTGATCCTGGATTTAACGCCATCCCGACCGGTCCCGCCGGGGAAAATAATGGGGGCGGTCGCCCGCCTCCGCCATTTTTCTCGGAAAAGCGGTCGGGCCCGGGCGAAATTTCCCGGCTTCAAATCGTAATGTTTGCTTTACAACCCAGAACTCCCGTAGTAGCATATTCACCACTCAGCAGTTCCTGTCCCGTGGCAACTCGTTTACAACCGAAGTTCTACCGCCAATCCGCCACGGCTGAGGTGTCTCGTTTGCACCCAGCCCGTCACCGCGTTGGTTTCACGCTGCTTGAATTGCTCATCGTGGTTGCCATCATCGGGATTCTTGCCGCCATGCTGCTGCCAGCACTAACCCGCTCCAAGGACCGTGCGAAGGCCATTTTCTGCATGAACAACAGCAAGCAGCTCGCGCTGGCTTGGACCATGTATTCGGGGGATAATAATGACCGGTTGGTTTACAACCTGGGCGGGGACGCCAATCGCCAATCTTTGGCCCCGCGCGACCAGCCCAACTGGGTGGATAACATCATGGATTGGGAGCTCAGCCCGGATAACACCAATACCGCGTTTATCGGCACCTCGATGCTCGGGCCTTACGCCTACGCCACCACCATCTACAAATGCCCCGGGGATAAGGCCTTGAGTCAAATTCAACGGGAGGCGGGCTGGACCGCTCGCGTGCGCAGCGTTTCCATGAACGCGATGATCGGCAATCCCGGCCAACTCCTCCAAGGGGGCGCAAACGTCAATAATCCCAACTATACCCAGTTTTTAAAGCAATCGGATATTCAAAACCCGTCCACCATCTTCGTCTTTGTGGATGAGCACCCGGACAGCATTAACGATGGCTATTTCCTCAACACCCCCGCCGTCGGGAGTGCCGAACCGGAATGGGTGGACCTCCCCGCCTCTTATCATAACGGCGGCGGCAGTTTTTCCTTCGCGGACGGTCACACGGAAATCCATCGCTGGCTTCGCGACAGCACCCGACGACCGAACGAACCCGAGGCCGCACCGCTGCCGATGGCACTCCACGCCACACCCTCTGAGGAACGGGCCGATTTCGTTTGGGTGCTGCGGCGGACGAGCGTCCTGCCTGATTACTCCGCCAAGCCCACCAAAACGTATTGAGGCGGCGCTCGACAAAAAACCCTCGTCAAAACTCCCGGCAATTGTTAGCGTTTCGAATTATTGCTATTGATTATGCAAGCTAAAACCATTCGCAGCGTTTTCACGGCTTTGTTGGCTTGGAATTGCCTTCTCTCCGGTGGGATCCTCACGGCGCACGCTGATGTTGCCCCGGCCGTTCCCATCCCCACGACTCCCGCCGACCCATTCGCATGGGACTCATTACTGAAGGAGCAGGCGACCACCAACGGGCAAACCGCGGCGGATTTCTTTTTCAGCGTCACCAATATTTCCTCAGCCGAGGCGGTCATCGAGCGCGTCCAGACTTCGTGCGGTTGCACGGTCGCGAAGCTTCCGAGCAACCCTTGGGTTCTCGCCCCCCACTCAGACGGCAAGATCAATGTCACCGTGGATTTGCACGGCAAATCCGGCACCCTCTTCAAGACCATCACCGTTTTTTCAACCAACACCGCGCCGAAGAATCTCACCGTGAAGGTGGTCATCCCGGAGAATCCGGAAATGGCTCGCTCCCGAAACCAACAAATGGCCTTGGCCGATCGCCAGGCGGTTTTCAAGAATGATTGTGCCCGCTGTCACGTCGAGCCCACGCACGGCAAGAGCGGCAAAGATCTGTATGCGGTCGCCTGCGGCATTTGCCATGAGGCGGAGCACCGTGCCACCATGGTGCCGGACCTGCACGCGTTGAACCACTCAACGGATCAGATTTATTGGAAGCAGTGGATCACCACGGGCAAGGTTGGCACGTTGATGCCGGCTTTCGCCACCGACCAGGGCGGCCCCTTGAGCGCCGAACAAATCGATTCCATCGCGGATTATCTTGATAAGGCCATCCCGCACACTCCGGCAGCCCCGTCAGCCAAGCTCAGCCCGCCCCAGACCATCCCGGGCACCGATGTCATCGCGCCAACACCGCCGCCCATTCCGGTCAAATAATCGGCGCGCGGTTGGGCGCCCCCCAGAGCAATGATTTTGCCCCGCGCTGGCAGCGTCAATCGAGCCGTGCCGGAAAGGTGGGTTGAACTGACGCGGGTCTGGATCCGGCGACAATTCACTTTTATTCGATTCCCTTGATCGTTTAAAATCACACCATGCCCATCCATCTCCCACCTGTTTCCCGGCGGCGGTTCCTCAGCAGTTCGCTCGCGGCTGGCGCCGGCCTGCTGCTGGCACCGGACTTGTTCGGGGCCGGTCGCAAGACTGACCCTCATAGCTGGGCCCTTTTCTCGGACCTCCATTTGGCCGCCGACCGCGAAAAGGTCTCGCGCGGCACGAACATGGCCGGGAACTTCGAGGCGGCGGTGCGTGAAGTGTGCGCGCTCAAGCGCTCGCCATCCGCCGTGCTCATCAGCGGTGACCTGGCCTTCAACACCGGCGAGTCGGGCGACTACACCGTGGTGGCGGAAATGCTCCAACCGTTGCGGGCAGCCGGGATGCCGATCCACCTGACCTTGGGCAATCACGATGACCGCAATCACTTTTGGGATGCGCTGACCGATGTCAAAGCGGCGGCGCGCCCCGTGGCCGACCGGCAGACCGCCCTGCTCCGCTCCCCGCGCGCCAACTGGTTCGTGCTGGATTCGCTGGAAACCACCAATTCCACCCCGGGGTTGCTCGGGGACGAGCAGCGTACCTGGCTGGCCCGCGCCTTGGATGCGAACCCGGACAAGCCGGCGCTGATCGTCGTGCATCATAATTCGCTGCTCAAGGGCGACGCCAAACTCGCGTTGAAGGATTCGGATCAACTGTTCGACATCCTGCGCCCGCGCAAGCAGGTCAAAGCCTATATTTTCGGCCACACCCATGATTGGGGGGCCACACAGGATGTGAGCGGCATCCATTTGGTCAACCTGCCACCGACAGCCTATGTGTTCACGGAGGGCAAGCCCAACGGCTGGGTTCACGCCACCTTGGAACGCCACGGCGCACGGCTCGAACTGCATTGCCTCGATCATCAGCATCCGGCGCAGGGCCAGGTGGTGGATCTGAAATGGCGCGCGGGATGAAGTTTGTCCCCGCTGGGTATAGGTTTTTTGATGAATGCGCCTGCCTCCGTGCGGATTGATAAGTGGCTTTGGGCCATCCGGCTTTTCAAGACCCGCGGTCTGGCCACGGAAGCCTGCCGCCATGGCCGGGTAACCGTCGGGGGGCAGGCGGTCAAGCCTTCGCGCGATGTGAAAATCAGCGATCTTATCGTCGCCAAAACCGGGGACATCACCCGCACGGTGAAAGTCCTCGCCTTGCTTGAACATCGGGTCGGTGCCCAGATGGTCCGGGAATACGCGGAAGACCTGACACCCGCGTCGGAGTATGAGAAGCCGCGGGAACGCTTTCTCCAACCGTTGTTCTCCCGTCCGAAGGGCGCGGGGCGCCCGACCAAGAAGGACCGACGGCAAATGGACAAATTGTTCTGAACCGTCCGCCGATTATTGGGTGACCGGTCTGCCCAGGGACGCCACTTCCATCCCCACCAGGCAGACGTCATCCATAAAATCCTGACCCAAGGCAAATTCCTTGATCTCCGCCAGCAGCTCATCGAACAATTCCGAGGCGGGAAGCTGCACGCGCCGGCGCACCGCGCTGGCCAGCATCTCATGGGAGTAGAGCTGCTGACTCGGACCTTCAACCTCGTATAACCCGTCCGTAAACAACATGACGAGATCGCCTGCGGTCAGCGGACTTTGTCCCGTGGTATAAACCGCGTCCTCGAACAAGCCCAACGCCGGCTTGCTCTTGCCCATGTTTTTGCCGAGGGACTCGACGTTCCCGGAACCGCGTTGCACCAGCAACGGCTTGGGATGACCGGCATTGGCGAAACGCACGCAACCGGCGGCCGCGTCCGCCACCATGTAAAAAGCCGTCGTCAGCGTGGGTGACCCGGTGTGCTTGAGGATGGCGCACAAATCCTTGTTCAACTGGGTGAGCAGCCGTCCCGGGTCGCCGGCCAGCGGTTTCAACTCCTCCGCCAGCGCCCGGACCATCGCCGCCACCAGCGCCGAACGCACGCCGTGTCCCATCACATCACAGATAAAAATTCCCGCCTCCGTGTCGGAAAGGGCCAGGACGCTGAAATAATCCCCGCCCACGGTTCCGGTGGGCAGATATCGATGGCAGAAGCGGAAGCTGCTCGCCTGCGGGTCGGCATCCTTGGGAAAGGTGGGGTATTGCTGCGGCAGCATGGTTTGCTGGATCTCGCGGGCCATTTTGAGATCCTCCTCCATCTGCTCATTCTTTTTGTGCAAGGCCTCCCGGCTCCGGGCCAGCTCCGCAGTGGCCATGCGAATTTGTTCCTCCGCCCGCCGCCGCTCCGAGATGTCCCAAAAAATCCCCTGCAAGCCGATCACCTTGCCTTGCGCATCGTGGAGCGGGGTCTTGACGACTTGCACGTAAACCGTGTCGCCTCCCGGCGTCTGATTTTGTTCGACCGTTTCGAAGGTCTTGCCCTCCCCCATGATCCGGCAATCATCCCGCTGATACTTCTCGGCCAGCTCGCGGGTGAAAAAATCGAAATCGGTTTTGCCAAGTATTTCCGCGGCCGTCCGCCCCAGGGTCTGGCAGAAACGCTGGTTCACGAACGTGAACCGCTTCTCCAGGTCCTTGCGGAAAATGTTTTGCGGCAACGTTTCGACCAATGAGTGATACAACGCCTCCGAATGCCGCAGCTTCTCCTCCGCGAGCCGGCGTTGCGTGATGTCCTCCACCGTCCCTTCGTAATAAAGCAACTGACCCCGTCGGTTGCGGATCGCCCGCACATTCTCCGCGATCCAGATGACGCTGCCGTCCTTGCGGTAAATCTGGGATTCGAAATCCGTGACGGTATCATGCTCTTGCATGGTCTGAATGAACTCCGCGCGGCGTTGCGGCTCGACGTACAGCTTGCGGCCGATGTCGGTCAGGTTGGCACTCAATTCCTCGGGTGAAGCGTAGCCATAAATGCGCGCGAGCGCGGGGTTGGCGCTCAGGTAACGACCATCCGGGCTGGTCTGAAAAATACCTTCCACGATGTGCTCAAAGATCCCCCGGTATTTCTGCTCCGCCTCCAATAACGCCGCGTCCGCCCGTTGCCGTTCGATCGCGTGACGGATGGCCCGCCCGAGCAACTGTGGATTTAACTGGCCCTTGACCAGGTAATCCTGCGCGCCTTCATGCACGACCGCGATGGCCACCGCTTCGTCATCTACTTCGCCCAGCACGATGATCGGCACCGACGGAGCCTGTTCCTGCGCCCGCTTGATATTCGCCAGGCCGGCGCCATCAGGCAGGGAAATGTCCATCAACACCACATCAAAACCGCCCTCCGCCAACGCCGCCAATCCGTGCTCGAACTGATTGCAGGCCGCCAGTTGAAAGCATGCGCCCCGCGCCTGGTTCAAAATTTCCTGGAGTTGGTTTGTAAAAACCGCCTCATCTTCGATCAAGAGAATTTTGGAGGGTTTGGAGTCCATCGCCAAGATCACTCCGCGGAGCCCTCGCCGGCGCAGCCGGTTGGCACCTTGATCCCCCGCTTTCGCCCGGTCCCCGAAGAATCAATTAATGTAAGATTTTTAGCCACAACAGAACGGCACATCCACATTCTTAGTCACGTATGATAACAAATTTCTACCGGCTTTTGGCAAGGAAAATGACGACCTTCGCCCGGTTGAAAATCCCGCCGACGGGAATAAATTAATAATAGGGAAGCCGGAGGCAGGGGCTGAAGCTCCTCCCGGCAGGGATAAAAATCAAACTTCAAAAATAAGCACATTATGAATGCGACATTGACTATTCCCGATCCCATCAAGGCCAGACAATATTTTGAGGACAAAATAACCTTCACCACCGGTCCGGTGGAGTTGGACCGCATGCTGAAAGCGCATGAAAACATCAACGTGATTGACGTTCGCGCGGAGGAGGACTATCGCAAAGGGCACGTCCCGGGCGCGGTCAACCTGCCCAAGGACCGCTGGGATACCTTGGAGGGCCTCAGCAAAGACAAGGCGAACATCCTCTATTGTTACAGCATGGTCTGTCATTTGGCGGCAACCGCGGCGTGCGAATTTGCGGCGAAAGGCTATCCCGTGATGGAGCTGGAAGGCGGTTTTGATGAGTGGAAGGAGCACGACTTGGAAATCGAAAAGCCTCACGTCAACAGGATGTTCAATCTTAGACGCTGACGCCTGGCTTCCACGGGGAATTTCCACGTTCCCCACGCACATTGCACGCATTGGTTCGTGGTGGATTTGCTGCGCCGCTGCTTGCGACGTCGTTCTGCGTTGAAGAAAGCGACTCCGTCGGGTTGCTCCTGAAAGCCTCCTTCAAACGTTTTCAGCACCTAAACTCAAACTCGGAAGCAATCAAGTTTGCGGTGGAGTTCTTCGGGCCAAGCCGCTATCACTTTCCCATGCGCCAAATCACTCTGGCATTGCTTGGACTCATCGGGCTCCTGCTGCTTCCAAATTTCACCGCTGCCGACGAGGTGGACCATTTTCTCCAAGGCGAGATGCAGCAGCGCCAGATCGCGGGGCTCGCGCTGATGGTGGTCAAGGACGGGCAGCAGATTAAGACGGAGGGTTACGGCCTCGCCAACCTGGAGTGGAACGTGCCGGTGACGAAGGACACGGTCTTCGAGATCGGTTCCATGACCAAACAATTTACCGCCGCTTGCATCCTCCTGCTGGCGCAAGACGGAAAACTTTCGGTGGACGACAAAATCTGCCAGCACTTAAAAAATACGCCGGCCACCTGGACCAACATCACCATCCGTCACCTCTTGACGCATACCTCCG
>JAQGOT010000282.1 GCA_028293465.1 Pedosphaera sp.
TCCCCGTTACTATCCGACACGTCGGAATCGGTTTTTCAGTGATTGAATCGCGCACCGTGCCACTCACGACCAAGTTGGTTAACAGGCTCACGACGAGTTCCTGGCCGGTGGCCCGCGCCTTGATGCCGTCCTGGCGAATGAATCCGCGCGCGTCCACGCCCACCCACAAATCATATTCGGGCAAGGCAGGGAAAAATGCGAGGCCGTTCCCATCCGTTTTGCGCTCCGCGTTGAACGTGTGCGGCCTGAGCGACCCATCCGGCCCGCGCTTTTCCAGATCCGGCCCGACCTGCACACCCGCATTCGACACCGGGTTGCCGTCGCGATCTGATACCCGCACGCTCAACGGCTGCCCACGGCCCAAGACCAGCCGGACTGGCGCGGTGTTGGTCCCAACCGCCACCTGAATGGTTGTGGGGGCAAATCCTTCGGCATCGCCGGTGAGTACCAGGTTCCCCACTTTGCAGCCGGACAGATTAAACGATCCATCAGGGCCCGTCCGACTGGTGCGGGTGCCCACCTCGTACAGGCCTCCGACACGCACGACCGCCCCGCTTACGGCGTTGTCTTCGGGATCAACGACCCTGCCGGACACGCCGGTCGCTGCGCCGAGATGAAAGGTATATGAGCCGGCTCGCAGTTGCTCTTCGGCATCCGCTTCAACCCCGACGCGAAGCCAGGCTTCCATCGCCAAAGCAGGATGACTGGCGCTGAAAGTCAGGCCGCGCACCAGCTCCGGCGCGACCCGGCAAACCCGCCACTGGCCGATCTCGTCCGTTTTAACGGAAAATCCGGCGAGGTGACCTTCCGGCCGGGGAGAGGTCGTCGGTTCCTCAAGATAGGCCTCAACTTGTGCCCCGCGTAGCGGCTTATCCTGGGCGTCCACCACGTATCCGCCCAAGGTTACCCCGGCGGTGAGCTTCAGCAGATATTCATGAGGAACGATTTCGCCCCGGTCCTGGCGCCAGACCAGCCGCGTATCGGCAAATCCTTCAATCTGCGTCACCAAGCGCAAACTCACCGTGTTGCTGGGGATTTGGACGAGAACCACCCCGCCTGCGTTCGGGCGCAACTTGTGGGTTTCCGAGTTCGAGGCCGTATCCAGGCTGCAAGAGACTTCACCGTCCACAATCGGACGGGAATCCTGGGCCGCGACGAGTGAAAGGCGGAACTCGAACTGCCCGGCCTCGTTGAGGTCACCGGGATTTCCCGTGTCCGCCTCCCGGACTGTATCCGCCATTTGGGCCGGCGGAGCCGCCTGCGGATCGGAAGGGAAACCGGCTGTTTGCTCCACCGACGCAGAATCGTCCGGAATAACAGGCCTGCCTGGGCGCAAGCAGAGCAGGATCGCGATCACTGTCAACAAGCCAACGAGGCCGAGCGCCAGCTTGGCTTGGACCGACATGAGCCACCAGGCCAGGCCGCAGCCAACACCCGCGGCAATCGAAGTGCGAGCCACCCTTGCCGCCAATCCCGGCGACACCTCCTCCATTCCGTGAGCAGCCAAAGTGGCCGCCAGCGCCACCGCCGAGGAAGTAATGCCCCGTCTGGCCAGCCCCGCCCGAAGTTTATCCAGCGCGCGTTCGACCCGCATGCGCGCGGCATTTTCCTTGAGACCCAGCCGCAGGCCGATCTCAACGGCCGAGCGCTGCTCGAAATAACGCCACAAAACCGCCTCGCGGTCGGATGGACTCAGCTCATTCATGGTGTCATCCAGCAAGGGCCGCAGGGCGACCCAATCGGCGTCAGGGGTGTCGTGGCGCAGGATTTCGTTCATGGCGTGGGCGGCGTGTTCGCGGACTACGCGACGCTGGGTGGAGCGGCGGCTCTTGGTGGCCTGGAAACGTGTGCTGGTGTAGAGCCAGCCCGTGAGCGAGGAATGCCGGAGCAGGCGCGGGGCCTTGCGCGCCAGGTCAGCGAAGACAGCTTGCGTCACGTCCTCGGCCGCCGTCCGGTCGCCGTTTAGCTGGCGCAGCGCGGCCGAATAGACCAGACGGACATGTTGCTGGACCAGCTCGGCAAAGGCACCTTCGGACTGTTCCCGCACATACCGCCGCAGCAATTCGTTGTCGTTCGCTTTCATTCTAACTACTAACACCCGCCGATCCCGAAACCTCACAATATTTTGTGTCCACCGGAGCTTCCAGCCCCTTCACGAGCCAAGCAGGTTGCGAACCGTGGCGGCGACCAGGCGGTGACTCTCCGGGCTGTAACCGCCGCTGAGGAGCATGACGGTGGGGATTTGTCGTCGGCGGAGTTCTGCGAACACGAAGAGGTCGCGCTGGAGCACATCCTGCTCGGACAACGCAAGGCCGCCGAGTTTGTCGCGCACAAACACATCGGTGCCGGCATTGTAGATGGCGAGTTTCACCTTTTCCGAGCGGCATTGGGAATCGAGGCAGGCGGGCAGCCATTGCTGCAACGCGCGGAGATAATCGGCCCCGGACGTGTTAAACGGCAGGGGCACGGCGCAGTCGATGCGGTCGCGGGCCTGCTGGTCGGAGCGAGGGTAGATGTCCTCGTTATACATGTCGAAGATATGCACCTGGTGGTCGGTCTGAAACTGGTGGCACACGCCGTTGCCCTGATGGGCATCCAGATCGAGGTAGAGGATCGCATCAGTCGCGGCAAGGAGATGCTCCGCCCGCAACTGGCGGACGATCAAGGCGATGTCAGAGAAGACACAAAAGCCTTCTCCCTGCGACGGTTTGGCATGATGGTAGCCGCCGGACAGATTCACGGCCACGCCCGTTTCCAGCGCGGCCCGGGCGGCGAGCACCGATCCCCGGACGGCCCACCGCATGGGGCGCAACACCCGCCAGCGCAGGAGCCAGGCGGGAAGGTATTTAAGCAAAGGAATCTCCAAAGCCGCAGCCAGGTGCGCGGAAATGCGCAGCGTCCGCCAGTACTCCGGGGAATGTACCAGGAGCAATTCCTCGTCCCGCACGGGCCGGTCAACGCGGACATGGAATTTTGAGAGCGCCGGGCCAAACTCTTGTTTCAACAAGGCCCAGGCGCGGCTGTATTTTCTCGAATCGAAGGGATGGAGCCGTTCGATTCCAAAGCAACTGATGTCGTAGCCGGGACTGTAGATGATTTTCAAGGGAGGTGTCGTTCGCTGCATCAGCGTGCCGGGTTTGTGCAAGATTTGGAAGGAAAAGTGGAGATGACATGTAGCCACAGATTGCACGGATGACACGGATGGGAAGGAGGTGGTTGGGTCGCTCGCAGGGGGCGGGTGTCGGCGGGATCACGGGCGGTTTCAGGGCAAACTTAATTCCTTGCGGATCATGCAAACCATGCAAAGTGACGTAGTCGGGCGCGGCGCTTTTGTGCGAGGCTGGGCGCAGGGAAAGGAGAAACTAATTGGTTGATGGTCGATCGTTGATGGTTGATGGTCGGGACGAAATCCGGCCGCAGTGCAGAGTTGGAATGGCTCTTGAAATTTCGAGTGGCGAATTTCAAATTTCGAATGCAGGCAGGAATGGGAACGGGGTTCTTTGACATTTTAAGACGGGTGTGATCGCCGGCGGGTGCCAGCGGTGGCGGGTCGGTTTTTACATTGGTCACGGAGGGAGGGGAATGGCTGGTCAACGGCGCAGGAAAGGGGGAGGGTGTGCCCGGGTGCTGCCGCACGGGCACGGGGGGAAGGCGCGGATTATGGGGCAATTCAGGTTAATCCAGGCAAATCCAACCTCATCCAAGTTAATCCAAGTTGGATTGCGGATTGGGGGATTGTGTCCACGGAAGCTGGGGTTGGCCCTTGAGGCGTTGGTCGGGTTGGAGTGCTGCGGGTCATGGACCCCGCGCTCCGGGGAGCTTGCGCACGGCCAATACTCCGGATCCAAGCGAATCCAGACAAATCCAAGCTCATCCAGTGCGGAGTGCGGATTTGTGGAGGGGGGCGGGCCGAGGGATCTCAAATTTCACATTTGAGGTTTCAGAGGGGAATGGGGGGCGTTTGTTACGCTTTGGGCGGGTTTGTGACGGCATGTTACGGCGTTGTTACGCTTCGGAATTTTGTATCTCTTTGCGGGGCAACATTGTAACGCCTGTTACGCCTGTACACCCCCAAGGGGGGGGTAAAATGTCGAATGACGAAGGTGCTAATGACGAAAGATTGTCCAAACCCTCAATGACTCAATCGGGAGGGGCGCAGGTTGGGCGGGGTGTCGCGGCGAATCCAGACCAATCCAACTCAATCCAGGCAAATCCAAGTTAATCCAAGTTAATCCAAGTTAATCCAGGTTAATCGCCTTCAAACTTTGTGCAAGCGTGGCTTGTAAAAGGCATGCGCCATCGGTAATGTCAGGGCATGTTAAAACAGTCTATTGTTTTGATGGCGTTGATCTCCTGTGGATTACAAGCCGCGCTGGCGGACACGATCCAACTCAAGGATAAAGCTTCGATTTCCGGCAACATCCTGGCCGAGAAATCGGACCAGGTGGTTCTCGACATCGGCTATACGGTGCTCGTCATTCCGCGCAACCAGATCGTCAAGGTCCTCAAGACCAAGGATGCCCGCCCGGCGGCTGTTGTCGCCTCCTTGGCTCCAGTCGTGCCGACCCCGGCGACTCCACCCTTGTTTGAAACGAGAATGGGCAATTATCAAACTGCGAACACCCCGCCCCCGATCAAGGATGTGCGCGAGTTGGTGAATTTGCTGGGCGAATCGGTGGTGCAAGTCCGGACCCCCGGCGGATTAGGCTCGGGTTTCATCATCAACGAGGACGGGTTCCTGATCACCAACTTTCACGTGATTGAAGGGGAGACCCAGATTTCGGTGGAAGTTTATCACCAGAAAAGCGGCCAACTGGAACGGAAGAGTTACAAGGATGTCCGCATCGTCGCCGTCAACAAATTTCAGGACATGGCCCTGCTGAAGATTGATGAGAAGGACGCCCCCAAGTTCGCCCGCGTGCTGCTGGGCGACTCCGAGGCGCTGGTCGTGGGCGAACAGGTTTTCGCCATCGGCAGCCCGCTCGGATTGGAACGCACCGTCACCGAAGGCATCGTCAGCACGAAGACGCGTGAAATGCAGGGCGAGCTTTACATGCAAACCACCGCCCAGATCAACCCCGGTAACAGCGGTGGACCGTTATTCAACATGCGCGGTGAAGTTGTGGGGATTACCAACATGAAAATCACCTTCGGCGAGGGCCTCGGCTTCGCCATTCCGGTGGGCGCGGTGAAGTATTTTCTGGATCATCGGGATGCCTACTCTTACTCGAACGACAACCCCAGCAACCCCTACCGCTATCTCGCGCCACCCAGCAAGGCGAAGCAGCCGATCGTGGTAGCCAAGGAAGTGACGAGCACAAAATAATCCGCGCAGGTGACCGAACCAGCCGGCCGGCGAGAACCAGTTCTTTTTTACCAACTGACCTTAACCAAGGAGTGTGTCTGAAACTTAACCATCAAATGTCGATGAAACAAGTGCTGCCCCTATTCGCTGCAGTCTGCTGCCTCACCCTCCATAGCAGCGCCGCGGTGCTGCCCGCAGAGAAACTGTTGCCGGACGACACACTCGTGCTGCTCTCCGTCCCGGATTTCACGAAGGCCAGGGAGATCTCCAGCAATTCGCCCCAGGGCCAGCTCTGGCGCGATCCCTCCTTGCAGGCCTTCAAGGACAAATTCGTCAACAAGCTCAAGGAAACCTACGTCACGCCGCTCGAGCGCGATCTGGGCATTCATTTTGATGATTACACCGGCCTGCCCCAGGGCCAGTTCACCCTCGCCATCATCGGCAAAGGCACCAAGACGGAGGATCCCGGAATGTTGCTCTTGGTGGACACGAAAGACAAAAGCGAGCAACTCAAGACCAACCTCCTCGATCTCAAGAAAAAGTGGGTCGATGCCGGCAAGAAGGTGCGGACCGAAAAGATCCGGGACGTGGAATTTTCCATCATCACACTCTCGAGCAACGACCTGCCCAAGACCTTGAAGAAGGAAGCCGCCAAGGCTTCATCGCCGGAGTTGCCGGATCCTTTGATCAGTCCGGACCCGAAAGAGTCGGTCAAAAAAGAGGTTTACATCGGCCAGGCTGAATCGCTTCTGGTCATGGGCAATTCAGCCAAGAGCATTGAAAAAGTTCTCGCCCGCATGTCGGGGGCGGACGTGAAGACCGTCAGCGACGTGCCGGATTATGAAGCCAACCACGCCGCCCTGTTCCGGGACGCGGTGGCCTTTGGTTGGGCGAATGCCAAGACCTTCGTGGACATGGCGAGCCACATGGACGACGACGTTTCAGAAACCGACGCGGCCTCCAATCCGTTTTCGTTCAAGGCGGAGAAGGTCGTGGCGGCATTGGGTCTGAACGCGCTGAAGAGCATTGCGCTCAGCTATCGTTTCACGCCGGAAGGGGCGCAAGGCACCTTGTTCTTTAGCGTGCCGGAAGCCAATCGCAGCGGCCTTTTCAAAATCCTCGCGGGCGAGCCGAAGGAATCCACCCCGCCCGCATTCGTGCCGTCGGACGCCATCAAATTTCAACGCTGGCGCATTGATGGCCAGAAGACCTGGGCCACACTGCAAAAGATGCTCAGCGATATCAATCCCCAGGCGATCAACGGCATCAATTTCCTGTTAACCACCGCCGAGTCCGCCGCCAAAGACAAGGACCCCAACTTCGACATCAAGAAAAACCTCTTCGGCAATCTGGGTGACGACATGATCAGCTATTCCAAGGCTCCCAAGGGCGACAGCCTGGCGGACCTCAATTCGCCGCCGTCATTGTTCCTCCTCGCCTCGCCCAACCCCGAACAATTGTCGGCTGGGTTGAAAAGCGTGTTCGCACTGATGGGCCAGCAAGGTGGCGCGCCGACCGAACGGGAATTCCTAGGCAAGAAGATCTACACCATTCCTCTACCCGCCACCGGGGCGAAAGGCTCCAAGTCAAGCAGCCTGAGCTACGCCTGCAGCGGCGGGTACATCGCCATCTCGGCGGACAACGGGATGCTTGAGGAATATCTGCGCAGCAGCCAAGCTGAGGTCAAGCCGCTCAAGGACACCCCGGGATTGGGCGAAGCCACACAAAAGGTGGCGGGCAACGGCACGAGCATTTTCGGCTATTCCAACGATAGTGAGACCATGCGCGTGACGTTGGAGGCGCTGAAGAAGGATTTTGGATCTCCCGGCGGCGGCTCACTCGGGCCTTTGGCTGCCACCATGGGCTTGGGCAGTGCCTCGAAAATCAAGGAGTGGTTCGACGTCTCGCTGCTCCCCGACTTTGACAAGATCGCCAAGTATTTCTCGTTCACGGTTTACTCGGGAACGGCCAGTGCGGATGGCCTCAGCTTCAAGAGCTTTACCCCGGTGCCGGCGCAGTTGAAGAAGTAGGTGTTCGAGCCTGACGCCACCCGCGAGTGCGGACGGCGTCGGGTATCCGGCGCAATGAGCATGCCGACCCGGGCGGCAGCAACGGACGGCAATTTGCCCGGCGATTTGGGACATCGGTGGGGTCACCGGCCAAGCGGGTCGATTAGTCCAATGGGAAACCCTCCGGCTTTGCCGGAGGTCGGTGACTATCGGCCATAGTGTGGTAAGGTTGCCAACGAGGTGGTTCCATACATTATTTTGAGTCGAACCAGCATCCAGGTTCGAATATAATATGCACAAATCTATTTGGAGGTTGTTTTGGCGGGTGGTCTTGGCCGCCCTTTTGCCGCTGGCTGTGGGTCAGGCCAAGAGTGCGCCGAGCGTTTTGGTCCTCGCCCGGGCGGGCACGAACAAGCCCTCATCAACCTTTGAGGTGTTGAGCTTTTCTTCGGCTGGCCGCAAGGCAGTCGCTGAATTGGAAGGTCACGTGTGGTATGGGACGGATGAAAATTTGGCGGCATTTTTGCAACTCAATGCCCCTGGCTCGGCAGGAGCCCGTTTGGTGGTCATCGACCGGAAAACCCAAGCGATCACGGCTGACAAAATTCTCCCTGGTGTCCATCCATGGCCGCTGAAAATGATAATCTCCCAACGGCTAGCCGTTCGATCACAAGCGGCCACGGTGGACTTCGATGGTTTTCTTGAACATACATCCGGTTTCTTCGAGGTGAACTGGAAGACCGGGGCGGCGGTTCGGTTACCGGGTGATCCGCTGGGGTCTCCGACCTGGCTTTCCGTGCCTTCGGGTGTCGTCGTGAGTAATTTCAAAACAATGGCGGCATACGATGCCTCGACCCATAAACAGGTTTTGCTGCTTGAGGGAGGATGCGGTTCCTACCTGCAGCCCAGGCAGGTATATTACCTGCCCACGGTCGGGCTGATGGAGTATTGCAACGGCACACACCGGCAGTTGACGGATACGAATCTTTCCACGGCCGTTGTTCATCTGAAACAATTTTCAACTTCCGAGATGGCCAGCTCAATCTTCGTTAGAAACATGGAGGGACAGCCCCGTCTGATCTGGGGCGAGAGCAAAGAAGCCGCAGACTCCCGCATGCGACCGCGGGCCGTTACAGAAATCGTCAGCCTTGATCCCGGCTCCGGCAAAGAGGTGCTGCGCAAGCCGCTGGAAGGCACCTTTTCGGCTGGGTTCCAGCCCAACTCGGCAGGGACAGCAATTTATTTCATCAAACCGCAGAATGGGGAAATATTCCGTTTGGACCTGAAAACGCAAACGATCAGTTCCTTCGCCGAAACGGGGCTGCAAAACTTTGATGGCTGGTCCTCCGTGATGGTGGCCGCGGATTAGGCCTGAAAACGCAGTGGCTTCGTCATGAGGTACTCCGCGTGACGCTTACGCCTGAGTGCAACAGCGCCCCGCAGGATTCGCCTCGTCGTTCCAGAGCCGCTCCCGCGAACCGTCCGTTTGCTTCTTCAGCCGGATACAAAATGAAAGGCCGCCCTTCCATGACTATTCCGTCGAGAATCTTCCCAGAGTGCAAACAAACCCAAGGTGACCCTGGGTTTGTTACCGTCAGCGCCTGGATGCGCCTGCAAAGGGATGAGGATTACTCCTGCGGATAGACCAGGATACGGTCGTGGACGAGGATGATGAGGTCATTCTTGCCATCGCCGGTGACGTCGGTCACGAGCGCTTCGCGCGGTTCGGGCAGGTCGCTGCGGCGGCTGCGGAAGGTTCGTTCCTCGAACACCGGCCAGCGGTTCGCCGGCACGAGTTTACGGTTGGCATCGAAGGTGACGAGATCCAGGTAGTTCTTGCCGGTTTCCAGAAAGACCAGGTCCTTGCGGCCGTCGTTATCCAGGTCGCCGGAAACGAGGTCGTTCAGGTGGCCGTCCTTGATCGGAGTTTCGTAGCCGTCCAGCTCGGTGAACTCCCAGACCTTGCCCTGAAGCGGCATCCAGCCGATGGCATCCTTGCCTAGGAACGCGACGGTGTTCAAATTGGTGCCGCCGAGCATGATCGGCTTCAAGGTGTTGAAGGCTGTGTATGGCAGAGAGGTATTACGCACCACCTGCCAGACCCCGGCGGCATCGCGCTCGCACAAGGTCAGCACTTTGCGCTCGGCATCGAGCAAAAAGATGGAGTTCACCGCATTCGTGCCGTTTGGCAGGGCGGCGGCGCCCACCAACCGCGAGTTGCTGCCGGCGCCGTTGATCTGGTCTTTTACGCTGAAGACCCAGCCGCCGCGGTTCGTGGAATTCTGCGCGGCTGCTTCCTGTTTCAGCACCACGGCGCGCAGGAAATTTTTCTGTGCGAGCAACAGCTCCGGCTTGCCGTCGCCATCGACGTCCGCCGTGCTCAACCACGGTTCTTCCACGCTGCCGCCCGGAGGAGCAATGTCTTCTTCATCAAAATCCTTGCCCGCAACCTGGAGCAGCACCTTGATTTTTTCGTAGGGAATCAAACCCACCAAATCGGTCAAGCCATCCTGGTTCACATCTTGGAATGCGAGGCTGGTGGGGTTGGATTTGAAATTTTCATTCAGCTTCTGGGTCTTGCCCTTGCCATCGGCGGTGCGCGTCACCAAGGAGCGCTTGCCGTCCTGGTCCACAATCACCGCCAGCACCGGCTTGGCTTTCGGGTCGAGCAAACCCACCGCCATGGCCAGCGGCTTGCCTTCCAAGGGGATCAGCGTGGGGAACGGCAACCGGCCTTTTTCATCCAACTGGGTCACCCCGATCTGCCGCTCGTCACCGCTCAACAGGAACAGGTTGGGTTTTCCATCGCCATTCCAGTCAGCCACCGCCAAATCGCTTACCCCGGTGAACGTGGGGAAGGTCTTCGGCGCGTCCAACGTGCCGTCGGGCTTTTGCAGAAAAATGGAAATTTGACCGCTCTCGGGCTCGGCCACGAGCAGGTCAGGCAGCTTGTCACCGTTGACGTCGGCCCAAAGCAAACCGCGCCGGGTCTTGTCACTCTTGTTCAGCGGCAACACTTGAAACTGGCCCTTCTTGAAGGCACCGGAAAGGTCCTCTGCCGGCTTGCGGGTGAATTCAGAAACCTGGGCCCGGCCAGAATTCTGCGCGATGGTGATGATCTGGTTTTTTTCGTTCGATTCCAGATTATCGGCCCAATAGGAGCGGACCGGCGGAAGCGTGAAGTACATTTCGGCGCCGAGCTGGCCGGCGTCATTCTGCAAACGGAAACGGAACGGGGTCGGACTTTCCCAGTTCACCAGCAGCAAATCGCCCCGGCCGTCACCATCCAAGTCCAACACCTGGATTGCTTTCACGGTCCCAGAATAAGGAATCTTCTCGGGCTCACCCAAGGTATGATCGGCCTTTTGGCTGAGCACGTAAATCTGGCTTTCCCCCAGCAGGACAAGGTCCGTCCGATGATCCCCGTTCAAGTCGCCGGAGACGAGCGAATTGGGTGTGAGTTGTCCATCCTCAATGGCCCAGCGTTTGGGCGCGCTCCAGCCATTGGTGCCTTGATTATATTGCACCACCAACTCCTTCGGCTCGCCATAATAAGCGATGTCGGGCTTGCCGTCGCCATTGAGGTCCGCCACCACGAGTGAAGAGATGCGTTTCTCGGACGCGATGGATTCGATCCGGAACCGGGCGTCCGCGGGAAGTTCATTCAATTCCTTTTTGCCGACCGCCTTCTTGTCCTCGCAGTTGGTGCAACCGGTCTGGTTGTAGAGCAGGTTAATTTTGGATCGCGAGTTGTTGACGACGATTAAATCGTTTTTTCCGTCGCCATCGAGATCGGCTGAGCGCAACAGGCTAATCTGGTTATCAATGGGAAAAACCTCCGGCCCGGTGAAGCCGAACTTATTGGTGCTGGTTTCAGCGCGGACGGTGAAGGTTAACAGGACTGCGGCAACCACCAAAACCGCAGGCCGCACGATCGATTGGGTTAAATTAATTTTGTGCATTTTATCAAAGCAATAAGGCGCAAACTGCCAGCCTCGGGGCCGATTGACCAGCTTATTCACCAATAAAATGAGCTGCCACGTGCCGTGAGTGGGGGTGCAGTCGATGTTCCCAAACGTAAATGCCCTGCCACGTGCCGAGGGCCGGCTGGGAGTCCACGATGGGGAGGCTCAGGTTCACGGCGGTCAACGCGGTGCGGACGTGCGCCGGCATGTCATCCTCTCCTTCAGCGGTATGTTCAAACAAGGGATCGCCATCGGGGATCAAGCGCGAGAAAAACCGTTCCAAATCACGGCGCACCCCGGGGTCGGCATTCTCCTGAATCAAAAGCGACGCAGAAGTATGGCGGAGGTGAAGCGTGAGCAGGCCGCTGCGGATGCCGCTCTGCCGCACCCAGGCGATCACGGAGTCGGTGATCTCGTAAAAGCCGCGCCCGCGCGTGCTTACCACAAACTGGTGTGTGCCTTGGCGCATCATGGTCCTGGGCGTGCGGACTCGGCCGCAAACTCCCGGTGGGCTTGTTATTAGGGGGTCGCGGCGGGCTTGGACGTATCCAGCAACTTCTCGAGTTCCAGATTCTTCGGATGTCCGGCGGCGATGGCTTTCTGGTAGTGCCAGCGAGCCAGTTCCAGCAGCGGCGGCTTTTGGGTGACGTAAATCACCGCCAGATTGTTATGGGCATTGCCGTAACCGGGGTCGATTTGGATGGCCTTGCGCAAGGCCGTCTCGGCCGGCCCGCGCATCCCTTTTTCAGACAGGGTGAGGCCTAAAAAATTTTGAATTTCCGGGTCTTGCGGACTGAGTTTCGCCGCGTGGCTCAAGGCTTCAAGGGCTTCGTCATATTTCTGCTGCCGGAACTTCAATTCCCCCAGCACGGTCAGGCCGTAAGCATCGTCCGGATTAATTGCCAGGGCCTGGCGAACATGCTTGTCCGCTTCCTCCCAGTGGTTGAGTTGAATCTGGATGGCGGCCAGTTTATCCAGTACAACCACGTCCTGGTCATCCAATTTGAGAATCTGCAGGCAGGTTTCCTCGGCCTTATCCAATTCACCGCCCGCCATGAAACGCTGGGCGTCGGAGACAAGTTTGGCGGTGGCAGGAGGCAAATCCTTCAGCGCTTTCCGGCTGGGGGCATGAGCCGAGGTCACGAGCGCGTTTTCCGGCAGCTTGAAGAGCGCCAGTTCCTCCGGCGAATAAGGGACCTGCCGGGCCTCAAACACTTCAATTCGCGCGTGCAAGGCGGCCAACTGCCGGGTCAGTTCGGCGATCCGCGCCGCCGCTTCTTTACCCTGCTTGCGGCCCCGGGGTTCTTTCGTCGCCGCGTCGAGGCTCTTTTGCAGCTCGTCCCGTTGCGCCTCCAGTTGCCGGATTTTTGCGTCAGTGGCGGCCGTATCCAGGGTTGGCGCGAGAGCAGGCGTCGGCGCGGCCGCAACTGGCGCGACGACCGGGGTGCTGGCCAGGCGTTTGATCCGGTTTTCGAGCGCAATTTTTTCCAAACGCAAGATTTCCTTGTCCGACTGCAAGGCCGCCACCTGCGATTGGGCCTCGAGCAACTGCCGCTTCACGTCCTGGCCTTTCGGCGCGGCCGTTCCTTTACTCCTCAATTCGACCACTTGCTTTTTGAGGATTTCATTTTCCGTCCGCAAGGCCATCGAGGCCTCGTCGGGGGCAGCGAGGGTTTTCACGCGCGCTTGCAACGCTTCCTTTTCAAGCGCCAAGGTGGCATTGGCTTGCGTGAGTTGGGCAACCTTTTGATTCGCTTCCGCCAAGGCCTGCCGATTTTGTTCCAAGGTTGCGGCATCGGTTGGCACGGCGTTGGTCTTGACCTGCGCCAAGCTGGTTTTCAGGAGTTCATTTTCTTTCTGCAGCTCCTTGATTTTCAACTCGGCCTTGGCCAGTTCGGCCGGGTCCACGGCGGAGGGTTGAGCGGCCAGGGCCTCCTTGAGTTTGGCCTGCAACAAAACCTTCTCCGCCTCGATGTGCCGGATCTGGTCTTGTAATTCTTTCACCTGATTATCAGCTTCGAGCGAGGGAACGGGAGTCACCACGTTCGCAACCGGAGGCGTTGCGGCTTCGCTCGCGGCTGGGACCGGCTTGCTCGCCGGAATCTCGGTCGGAACATTCGTTGTGCTGGCGGGGATATTTGTCCCCGGAATGACCGGAGCGCGCGGGACCACGAGGGCGGGCGGAGTGTTGGAGGAGATCTGGATGATTTTCGTCCCCAGATAATTCAGCCGGTAGTTTACCACCTTCACGTTCCAACCCGGGTAGCCGGCCTGGAATTTTTTCAAAGCGGATTGGGCCTCCAGATACTTGGTCATCGCCTGGGCCAGTTGCCCTTTTTCAGTGAGGGAATCGGCCTGTTGGATAAGGTTATAAATGCCGACATATTGATCGTCCGGCCCCTCAGCCCGGGCGCCCGGCGACAACGCCAAAACCGTGAACAGCGCCACAATGAAAAGCTTTTTCATTGTGGCATCCTAGCAGAAACGGCGGGGTTCTGGCAATGATTACGTCAGCCTGAGCCGCGCGTCAACGCTCCCCGATGCGGGACGTTCCCGGGTATTTGGCTGCCGCTTCGGGATCGATCGCGCCGAGGGTTTTCAGGCAGAGTTTCCTGGATTCCACATCGCCTGCCTGCATGAATTCCTGGACGGCATGGGAGGCAGGTCGGGCTGCAGGACCGTATTTAGCAAGCTCCATGGTTGCGGCCGAGCGCGTCCGCGGATCCGAACTGTGAACCGCTTCCACCAAGAAGGGAATCAACGAGACGTCCTCGGGCTGGGCTTCGCTCAGGTAAATGGCGGCCCAATCGCAGGTGGGAGCTGGCTTGGATTTGACGAATTCTCGAAACAGGGCGACCGCCTCATTGGTTTTATGGCCGGATTTCCAGAAGGCCCAGGCAGTTCGAAGTCTGAAATCAACCAAGGAATCGTCCCGAACGGCGTCCAAGCGGGGGTCGGTTATTTTTGGCTGGGGACGTTTCTTCGCTTGGGCTTGGAGATCTTTGTCGGTTGCCGGGGCTGTGTCCGGGCCGAGTTTTCCACCCAGGGCCAGAATCACTCCGGTAAGAATCGGTCGTGAAGGGTTGTTGGTGTCTTGCCAGATCCGGCGCAGATCGGGCAGGACGGTCTTCGCGTCGGGCTGGTGGGTGAGGATGATATCGGCTGAAGCCCAAAGCTTTAAAGGCGAAGGGGCCAAGGGCAGTTGGTCGCGCAGGATTCTCGGGATTTTTGGGTACGCACGCCGGTAAAACCGTGCCCAGGACGGATCCCCTTTTTGGAAGACGTGGACCAAGACCGGCAAGGCAGCGGGACCCATTTCCTGGAATGCCGTGACTGCGGCAGCCTGGTTGGTGGGTGATTGGTTCAACCATTCCCGGGCGGTTTTGCCCTGATAAACGGGCATGGGCCCGCCAAGAGGACTTAGCATTTTGACGGCAATGACGGCCAGCAGCACCAGCAAGACCAGACTGGCAGCCAAGACAACCACGGTGCGCTTGGTTCTCATTGGCTGTACGGTGGACATCTGGTGTGATTGTTCAGGCACGGGCCAAAGCTGAAGTCGCGACCGGGACTGGGTGCCTCTGCCATTCAGGGTCTCCGCTCCCCGACGTTGCCGTCAAAAGGGTTTTCACTGTTCTACAATAGGCGAGACGGGCCTGGAATCAAGCCAACAACCATACAATGGGGAGCGAGGTACGGGGTCGGCGGCGGGTTTTTGGCGCGAAATCCAACTTGGATAGTGAAGGGCGGGCCGTATGCTTGGCTGGCGATGACCCGGAAACGGGGACATAATTTCGAGCTCAAATAATCCGCACACTTGAATGCAAAACCCGGCTGTGCATTGATACCACCTCAGAGTCTCAGGCTGATATGAAAGACAAATTTCGATTGCTTCGCCAGAATTGGGTAATCGGGGCGCTCCTAGCCCTGATTACTTGCTTCGCTTATTGGCCGGTCGTGCACTTTCCGTTCGTTAATTATGATGATTATGATTACGTGTTCCAGAATGCTCACGTAAATCATGGACTGAGCTGGAACAACGCGCGCTGGGCGTTAACGAGCACCGACGCGTGCAACTGGCATCCGCTCACCTGGATCTCGCACATGGTCGATTGTCAGTTTTATGCGTTGAAAGCTGGAGGGCATCACGTGACGAGTCTGCTGCTCCACGTGGCCAATAGTTTGCTCCTCCTTGGTGTGTTGTTCCGGATGACGGGGAAGCGTTGGGCGAGTGCGTTTGTCGCGGCATTGTTCGCCTGGCATCCGCTGCATGTGGAGTCGGTGGCCTGGGTGGCGGAGCGCAAGGACGTGTTGAGCACGTGTTTTTGGCTGCTGACGATGGCGGCGTACCTGCACTACGTGGCGAAGCGGAGCGTCAGCCGGTATTTGCTGGTGGTGGTGCTCTTCGCGTTGGGATTGATGTCCAAGCCGATGGTGGTGACGCTGCCATTTACATTGTTGCTCCTCGATTATTGGCCGTTGCGGAGGATTGCTGATTGCGGGCTGCGGCTGCCGGAAACGGCAAGCTCCACACCGATCGCGACAAAACCGCTACCGCTCGGGCAGTTGGTGCTGGAGAAGGTGCCGTTGCTCTTGCTCTCCGCGGCTTCGAGTGTGATCACTTATTTGGTGCAGCAGCAGGCCGGCGCGATCATTGTTTCCAGCGATCTTCCGCTGGGACTGCGGGTGGCCAATGCACTTGTTTCCTATTGCCTGTATCTCGGCAAGGCGTTTTGGCCGACACCGCTGGCGGCGCCTTATCCTCACCCGGGAGAGTGGCCAATGGGGACGGTAGTGGGGGCTGTTTTGTTTTTGCTGATTTTCACTGCGGCAGCCTTGGCACAGAGGCGAAGCCGTCCTTATTTGATTGTAGGCTGGCTGTGGTTTTTGGGCGTGCTCGTGCCGGCGATTGGATTCGTGCAGGTGGGCGGCCAAGGCATGGCCGACCGCTACGCTTATATTCCGCTGATTGGCGTTTTGATCATGGTGGCTTGGGGGGTGCCCGACCTCCTCGGTCAGTGGCCGCGGCGAGAATGGGCGTTTGGACTGGGAAGCGCGGCAGCGCTGGCCGGCTGCCTGCTGTTAACGCGCACACAGGTGCAATACTGGAGCGACAGCGAGGTACTGTTCCGCCACGCTCTGGCCGTCACCAAGGATAATCCTCTGGCCCATACCTGCCTGGGAACTGCTCTGAGCGAGAAAAACAAAACCGACGAAGCGATCGCCGAGTATGAGAAGGCGCTAAAACTCGAACCGGCCCTCGGGGATGCGCAGCACCACTTGGGTGTTGCCTTAACCAAGCAGGGCAGGACCAAGGAAGCCATCGGCCACCTTGAGCTGGCGCTGAAAGCTTGGCCAACCCTCGCAGCGGGACACTACGACCTGGGAATCGCCCTGGGCTTGGAAGGGAGGACGGAGGAAGCGATCGCCGCATATGAAAAGACTTTGCAGCTTCGTCCAGAATATCCCCATGCGCATTACAATCTCGCGGG
>JAQGOT010000295.1 GCA_028293465.1 Pedosphaera sp.
GTTGATAGCCTGCCGTGCGATGAGCACCCGTCCTTCGTCAAATATTTGTGCCCGCTGGTCCTGATGGAAACGGGTGATTCCTTCATTTAGAGCCGCGGTGGCGTCAACTAACGCACCAATAAGTTCAAGCTGTGCTCGGGAGGATGTCTTCACTTCCGGAGGTGTCGCGCAACCCGCCAGCAAGAAAAATAGCGGCAGAGTAAGAGAAAGCCTCAAAGTTTTTCGATCAATCGTTGTTCTCGTCATAAATTCTTCGGGTATCGGTGTTTGATGTGAATTGAGTATCCTTCTTCTAATCGCCGTCGAGGGGATAATCCACAAAATGCCACACGCGATTGCCTCCGAATCGGGTGTTGAAAGATTTGGCTCCTGCGGTGTTCACCAGTTTTCCCGGGTGCGCGCTCAAGCGAATGTCATCCGGCCATGTGGCTGCCGTCTTTATGTTCGAGATCTCTGGGACGCTAGCTTGTGACAAAATCTTCTGCACGGCACTGCTCGCCTTTGGGTTAAGCCGGAGGATGGCCGCATCGGCAATCGCTTGATGCCCCTCCTCGCCGAAGGAGAGCCTGGAAGCAATGCTTAGAAGCAGGCAACATGTGGAGATGAACGGCTTTTTCATAGTTAAGTGCGGGTTAAAAACGGCCTCTCTGGTGAATCGTGCGATCACCGATCGCGCGCCAACGCGTGCACAGACTCGATTTCATCCGGCATGGTTCGGCGTTCCTGCTGCCATCATCCTCTTCCCCGGCCGATTGACAAAGCAAAAGTGTTATACCAGAGCGACATTTGTTCCTTTTCTAGATTACGCCTCCGCTGTTGACGCGCAGCCCAAGCCTCGGCAAACCGCGCCGCGCCAATCAAGGCGGGGCGGGTTACAGAAAGAATTAATTTACGATTTTTGAAAGATCGGGTGTTTTTCATCCGTATTAATAGTAGGCCAGTCTGTCTTTGCGCAGGCGGCCCCTATGAACGAAACGCCAAAACGCTCCATTTTTCGATGGATACAAACAGTCTTTGGCGGTGCCTGTCCTTCCGCGGCCAGGAAGTTCCCTTCCTGACTGTTTGAAATCCAATGGGTTGTATATGGCTCGCGTGGACAACCTCAATCAGGAACAGTGGGTCGAATTGGCCCGCCAAGCGGAGTATCGCGCTGGGGCGCTCTCCGAGAAGCTCGGCATGTCCCGAAGGCAACTGGAACGGATCACCGGAAAGCGCTTTGGGCGCAGCCCGCAGAGTTGGCTGGATGAACAACGGATGATGCGTGCGGTTGTCATGCTCAAAGAACGCCGGTCGGTCAAATCCATCGCCTCGGATCTTGGCTTCAAGTGGGTTTCCCACTTCTGTCTCAAGTTCAAGCGGCATCACCATCTTAGCGCGACCGCCTTCCGCGCTTTAGCTGATCCTGCGATGGGCAATTCCACCACAAAACCCTTATGGCGGAAAGTCGTGTGAACTCCCCGACCCTGCGGAGGGAAAAACCTCGCCTTGGTATCAATCCGTACGATTCTGACCCAATTGCCTGTTTCCACCTTCTATTCCCTATCCCTCGCTGCGCGATATATAGGAAAACGGGAGCACCTCAACGCAATTCCATTCCTGACACGTGACTATCTCATTATCGAAACGCATTTGCGGGCCGGAAATCCGGAATTTGCCAATACGGTATAACTACATTCGCTAGCTGACTTCCTTTTGGCACGGTTTTTTGGTGGATCCCCACGCCTTGGTGGACGAGCAGGATGGGTGGCTGAGGTTCTGGAGGATGAACATGCCCAATTATCTATTCTACGCCTTTAGTTTCATATTTGCCCGCCTTGGTACGGAAAGGGTCTCAGGAGAAGTTTTAGGGGCTGAGCGGTACGTCGAGGTGGTGGGAGCTGTAAAAACTTATGGAAGGGCCAGTGGCGTACGAACGTGGGCCCGTCATGGGTCTGTGAGGGCTGGCTCCTTGTTGGTGGCGAGGGCCTTAATATTTGCTGTTGGTCACTTCGCAGGTTCAGGTGGCTGGGGGTTCGGATATCTCGTCGCCCAGTTCTCATGCGCGCGCCACACCTTGAGTTTGTATTCGCCCTCATAGGAAAACATCAGGGAAAGGGTGAGGTTTTCGGCATGGTATACCAATGCATAGCCTCCGTCATTTTCCGCATACCCGCGGTCGTCAGGTGCATCGAGGGTTTTTAAGGCCGTCTTCAAAGTGGTTTTCCACGTAATCCCCCATGGAATCTCGCCTTTGAACTGGTCGGAGTCCCGCGAACCCTTTGTGTGACCTTCCACACTCATGATTCGTCCGCTGACATCGACGTCCAGCGCGAGGCCGTCTGCACGGAAATGATATTGTTTCCGTTCTTTGTAATCGCGTTCCTGGCAGTCCTTGGGATCGGAAATGAGCCCGCTTCCGACGAGGAATCCGATGCCGGGTTCTTTCTGCATACCCAGGGCTTGCACCAGAACCACGGCTCTCAGGGCCTCCAACCGTGCGGTGTCGTTGCGATTGTCTCCTTCGTATACGGACACATTGTTCAGGGCCCCTCGGGAGCCAAGTTCCGCAGCGCGTGCAAACAACAACCGCGCCTGCCCGATATCAGGCTCGGTGCCGTGGCCACGAGCCAACATCACCGCCAGGTTGTTCATCGCCGTCATGTGCCCTCCCGCCACAGCTTTGGTATACCAGCCAACCGCTTTCGGGAGGTCCTGATCGACACCCATGCCCAGTTGATACGCTGATCCCAGGAGAAACTGTGCCTCGCCGTCCCCGTTCTCCGCCAACCGCATCACCTGGGCAATGACGTCCTTCGCCATGCCCCGCGCCAGATCGGGATTTTTGGGCAGGGAACAGCGTCCCAAATAGTAAAGGCGGGCCATCCACATGGTGCCACGAACATCACCGTTCTGCGCCAGCTGTTCGAAATTGGCGACAATTTCGTTGTCCGGGATATCCTCAGTTTCGTAGTGCCGAACCGCGACCGCACACGCATCGTGTTTCTTCGCCACTGAATCGGAAACCTGCGCGGGAGGGTTGTGGGGATCGTTGGAGCGGCAACCAACCAAAGCCAGCATGAGAGCCACAATCACAATGGGAACGGATCGACGCCTTTGGATAGTCATGGGTTCAAGAATCGTAATCCGACTGGTGGTTCGCACAGGCAAGCCAGCGGACGACCACCCCGGAAAGCCGCAAGTTGTTCATCAGCATTAAATCCTGCCCTAGAGCGTAAGCGTGAGGTTCGGGTATTGAAACACAAAACGTCAATCTCTGCGGGGGAGGCATCCGTCCGACCGAAGTGGATTCCAAAACGGCAGCAATCCTTTGGACTTCGCTCCCCCAATCCATTCTGCAAATAAATCGGGGGAGGATGGTTACGGTATTATCAACAGTATCGTTCTGTGGTACTGGCTGGCCACAGGACGTACGGGAGCCATGGCTCCGGTACGCTCAGACCTTCCCGAGGCGGAAACCTCGCCTTGGTACCATGCTGTACGATTGTGACCGGATTGGCTGTTTGCCACCTCCTTTTCCTATCCCTCGCTGCGCGACATATAGAAAAACAGGGTGCACCTGGGCGAAGGCCCAATCGTAACCAAACTGATCCATTTATGCGGGATCGCGGCGCGTGACTATTCTTTGGCCCTGGAGAAAACCGGTTGCGTCTTTTGCATTGCTTCGGTTTTCGGGTCAACCACCGTAAATCTCGCGTAGGTGAATAACACCATGCCGCCAACCAACTCAAAAGCCAGCCAGCCGGCCAAAACCGCAACGCCGAGAACACCGGCTTCAGTCCAGCGTCTCATCACAATCAGACAACCAAGGTAACCGCCCAACACCAGGGCAAGAAGGCAGATCATTGCAAACGCGGCAGTGAGACCGGGCAATCGCACGCGTAATTTCGCCCGGCAACGAACGCAGCGAATCCGAAAGGGCGTCGGGGCGCGCAGACCGTGCCAGAGCGTGATCTGGCCGCTGCATTTGGGGCAGGCTGTGCTTGTTTTCATGGGTGACCCCTAAAGACAAAGGGAGTTATGCTGGGCGGGACGATTCCTTGGACACATTTCCTTCACGGCGTTCAGATTACGCACCGCACGCAACAATGTCCAGTCCCACTGAGCTGGACCAAAGGAGGCATCAGATAATCCAATGCCACGCCCTGCCATCCCAACGTCCACAGGAATAGGCCAGCTAGGTCGCCGGTACGCTGTGAGACCTTCCAGAGGTAAAAACCTCTTCTTGGTGCCATTCTTTACAATTCTGCCTTGGTTGAATAAGCGCAACTACCATTCGATCTCCTATTCCATGTTTATAGCCAGCCGGCCAAGTTTTGGCTACGCTAGGTTCCGAATGAGCAAGCGAGTGAGTTTGGCGGATATTCCGCCCCAACCAAGTCAGTCCTCCAGCGGCCCACCGAGCATGACGCGACCGCAACGGCTGCCTTTGTGGGAAAAGTCCTGGGAGGACCTTGAGATACTCTGCGTTCGATTAGTGAAGAAAGATCCGGATACGGAGCACGCGCAATCATACGGCGTGTCGGGGCAGAGCCAAGAGGGAATCGACCTGTACGTTCGGAAGAAGTCTAACGGGCGTTACGTGGTGTGGCAGTGCAAAAGGTATCAAGCCTTCAGCAAGTCAGACCTGCAGAAAGCAGTCCGCACATTCCTCAAGGCATTCCGGACAGGTGAGGCAGGAATTCCTGTGAAAGAGGCAGAGAAGCTGATTCTTGCGGTGACTGCCGATCTGTCGGACAAGAAAATCGCGAAGGAAATTGAACGCCAGAGCAAACGTCTGCGCCGATCTAATCTTTCTTTTGTGGCGCTTGACATTCAAGGGCTGTCCGATGAACTAAAAAAGTATCCTGACATCGTGGCGGATTTCTTTCACCCAGCCTGGGTGGAGGAGTTTTGCGGCATCAAGAGCGCCAGCAAGCTTTCGAGCGAATTGGGCGATGCGGCATTGCAGATGGGGTTGCGCGCGGCACAAGAAGGCCTGTCGTCCTATGGGAATGCCGATCTGGATCGCATCCGAGACCTCTGGGGGGAAGGTCAAACCGACGAGGCGCTCGGCCAGCTGATGGCTTTTCAGAAAACGGCGACCTGGCCTTTGCTAACCTCGGAGGTGCGGGCTAAGGCGGTTCGCATGGAGGCCGGGCTTCACTTGGCGCAAGGCAACGAGACTCGCGCCCGTCATTTGCTGCAAGAATCCAAGCACATCTCCCCTTCGGCCAATAGTCGCCCCCTTGAAGCGAAACTGCTCTACTGCAGCCAAGGCGCGGAGGTGGCTTTGGCCTTTCTGAAGGTGCCGCAAACTAATGATGAGCGAACACTCCGTTGGCACCTGTTATTGGAGCTGGGTCGGCCGGAGGAAGTGACTGGCGAATTCGCCTTGCTTGACCAGGAGACCGTTCCCGCTGGTGATTTTGCTTCAGCCTTATGTCTTGCCCAACTCGCGCAACAGGATGTCACCGGAGCTGACCGGACTGTTCAGGCCGCGCTAAAGGAAAAGCCACGTCACCTGGCTTTGCGTTACGCCGCCGCGGTTGTGGATTACTATTGGGGCATTTCCCCTGCCTTTCGAGGATGGCGGCATATGAGCTGGCCCCTGCCACCACCCTGGAGCATGGTGAAACGGGATCATGCGAACATGGTCCGCCGCCGTCACGCATCCCAAATGTTTGCGGAACTAGCTCGCGGCGTGCAGGGCCAACAAGCACGGGAATTCCGGGTATGGCAACTCGCCTGCTTGGTGCTCAGCCTGGAGGACCCAACGAAACTTTCGCGACTGGTTTCCGAATGGCTCGCTGCAATGCCTACTGATATTCCCGTACTCGTATGGAGTTCGACATTTCGGCTTGAGTTTGATCGCCTGAACTCCATCACTGCATTCAAGCAGCGGCTTGGCACAGGCGGCGCACTCGAAGATCTGCTTGGCTTGCTGGACCTGCTCGAAAGTGAGTCAGATGCCGAGGAATGCGGAAGATTGCTGGATGGTCACCGCCAGCTTTTCGTAAATGCTAACCGAGAACTTCCATGGTACTTGCATCGTGCGGAGGTGTTGATCCGGCAAGGCAAAAATGCTGATGCGTCTGACCTCATCGCTATCATGCCTGAGGGCAAGGAGCGTGATCAAATCAGGCTCATCGTGTTGGATCTCCTGGCACAACAAACTGGGGATCTTGAGGACCTTCAGCGTTTGGCCAGGGCCCAGGAGGAAGAATTTCGCCGAAGCAAGAGCCCGGAAAGTCTCTTGAGTTGCTGCCGAACGCACCGTCGGTTGGGGCGTTGGGAGTTTATCGCCGAGCATGCAGAGCAGTTGATCAGCGGAGTCGGGACTCAGAGTGCACTCGAACTCGCCGCTGAAGGGTTGCTCCATGCCCGACAAACGCAGGAATGTCTCGATTTGCTGGAACGTAATCGCATACTTTGTCAGGGTGGTGATTGGCCTCCATTTCTCCGCCAGCTTGCTGCCGAATGTCACCGACTGCTTGCAAATCTTCCTGCGGCGATTGCCGAGCTTGAACAAGCTATCGTGATCGGCGGGGGAGTGCCTGCGTTGATGCAGTTGTTCCAGACTCAACTACTCAAAGGTGATCTGCCCGCTTCCTTGCAAACGGCACGCATATTGAGCAAGAACCCAAGTGTGCCGGCTGAATTCCTTGCAGGCCAGGTTATTCCTGCTGTTCGACATCATGATGTCGAGTTGGCAAGGGAACTGGTAAGAACGCTGGTAATGAGCGCACAGAAGCTTTCGCCGGGGGTGGAAGCAAAACTGGTGGATGAGGGATTCCGTTTAGGCATTGAGCATGTCACTGCCGAACTATTCCGCAAGCTCACGAGGGCTTCGGTGGAAGGAACAGGGCCGCTGAAGGCGCTGACCTTCGAAGAAACCCGCCAGTTGTTCGCTGACGAGCGAAAAGCGGCCGAAGACCTATGGGCAGCTTCCGAGCGGGGCGAAATCCCTGTGCATTTCCTGGCAGCACGATTAAATCTTTCTCTTGCCCTCCTCTTCCACGAAAGAGTCGGCGGTAATTTGCAGAAACGACAACCCGCCTTGTCGCCCGCCCTGTTTACTCGTTACGCAAACGACATCAACCGACACCCAGCGTCGCTGCCAATTGAAACGAAGGCGCTATTCCTCGACATCACATCACTCCTTTTGCTCGATGCGCTCGATTTGCTACCACATTTAGAGAATACTACCGACCACCTTTATATCGGCTCCAGTTCGACGCAATCTCTCGAACGTCAGCTTGACCAACTTTCCCCGGTGCAGCCACCTAGGACTGCCGCAAGACAAGATGCGACGAGGCTGATCGAAGCGGGCCTCATTCATTTGTGGCGACCATCAACCACAACTCTGCCTGAGGATCGTTCACTTTGCGGGCAGATCGGGGCGATGGGGATCGATTGGTGTCAACGGCTTGCCGAAGTTCAAGCAGAAGGGGGTCTGTTGGTTGATTTTCTTCCGTTGCACAGCCAATGTGATGTTAGCGAGACAGTTGTCCTGCCGTCTCCTTTTGAAAAATCCGTGGCTTCTGCGGAGCAATTGGTTACAGCCATGGGAGAAGCGGGTTGGCTCTCGGTTGTGGACGTTGCCAGAGCTCTGACCTCGCTCGGGAAAGGCCGACCTGCAGGTGGGGGCCACCCTGTCCTGCATGAGGGCATGCCAATACACCTGGGCACCACTCAGGCAGAGCAGTTGGCCTTGGCCGGCGCTCTGATGCCACTTTGTCAACGGGCACGCGTCAAAGTTGATCATCACGAAGCTGCTCGGCTGCGCCAGAGCGTTGATCGGGAAATTGCCAATGAAACATTGAAGAAAGAAGTGCAGCGCGTTTTGGCTCGCCTTTCTCGGGGCGTTGAACAGGGCAAATACCTCGTTCACGTAGCGAGGCCAGTGGAACCAGGCGAGCGTGAAACCCCGCTTCAGCCCGAGGAGCGGGCCTTGTTTGAAGCGATTGACATCGCGAGAGAGCATAAACTGCCGGTCTGTATGGATGACCGGATGGTTCGTCAGCATCAATCCGTGGACGGCCATTCACAACTTTGTGACTGTTGGGATGTGCTTCATTGGTTGCGTGATCGCAATGCCATCACCCCTGAAGTCTTCCAGGACACCCGGTACAAGATGCGGTTAGCCAATATCCGGTATCTCCCACCCAGCGCAGAGGAAATTGTTTCCTGCGTCCGACACGCACCGATTCAAGACGATGGGTTGGTGGAAACTTCCGAGCTCGCTTGTCTACGCCGCTACACCGCT
>JAQGOT010000326.1 GCA_028293465.1 Pedosphaera sp.
GTCCTGCGACGAACTGGATTGGCCAGTCTCTATACCGTGCATCCGAGCGCAGATCTGGGCGGGCCGTATGGATTTTTCAGCGGGGCCTTGGATGAGGTGGGAGTTTACGGCCGAGCGCTGACGGGGGTGGAAATCCAATCCATTTGCAATGCCGGCCGCGCCGGGCTCTGCAAGGGTGCCGGGTTCAGCGCCCTGCCACAAATGAACGGCAAGCAGATCCAATTGACGCTGAGCGGCCGCACGGGCAGTAATTTCCGTATCGAGGCCTCCAGCAATTTGTCCGAATGGTCGCCTTTGGTGGTGTTGTCAAATCAACTGGGCATCGTGCAATTTATTGATGCCGCGGCGACGAACTTTTCCCAACGTTTCTATAGGGCAACTCCGCTACCTTAGGCGGTCGATCGAGGACGCGGAAAGCTGACCGCCTCGATGAATCAGAATTTGCCAGCGGTGCATGCATGTGAGATGAATTCCCCGTTGCAAGCAGCACGCAAATCATGAAATACCGGAAACTCGGGAAGACGGGGTTGGACGTGTCGGTCATCGGCGTTGGCACCTGGCAATTTGGCGGTGAGTGGGGGCGTCAATATCAGCAGGC
Organism: Pedosphaera sp.; assembly: GCA_028293465.1. GTDB lineage: Bacteria > Verrucomicrobiota > Verrucomicrobiia > Limisphaerales > Pedosphaeraceae > JAQGOT01. The sequence goes on from JAQGOT010000326.1 coordinate 599, forward strand.
CGAGGTTGATGCCATTCTCGACAAAGCCGCGGAGCAGGGGATCAATTTGATCGATACGGCGGAGTGCTATGGGGATCACACGTCGGAGGGTTTGATTGGAGATTACCTGTGGCGTCGGGATCGGGGCAGGTGGATTGTGGCGACCAAGTTCGGGCACCACTTTCATGGGTTTATGGATCGGACGTGGAATTCCTCGGTGGGCGGAGTTCAGGAACAATTGGAGCGTTCTTTGCGCTCGTTGAAGGTGGAGGCGATTGACCTGTACCAGTTCCACTCCGGCTCGGACGAGGATTTTAGGCAACCGGCGTTGTGGGAAATGCTGGAGCGCCAGAAGCAGTTGGGGAAGATCAAACACCTCGGGATTTCGATTGCGTCCAAGGGTGGTCCAGTTCAGGCGCAGGAAGCCAGTCGGATGGGAGCGGAAGTGTTGCAGGTGGTTTACAATCGGCTGGAACGACGGGCGGAACAGGATTTCTTTCCGCACGCGCAAGCAGCCCGGTTTGGAATTTTGGCGCGGGTGCCTTTGGCGAGCGGGTTTCTCAGCGGCAAGTACGCGGGATTTAAATCTTTTCCAGCGAATGACGCACGCTCGACTTTTGACCAGGCCAAATTTCACCAATGGGTGGGCGAGGTGGAGGGAATCAAGAAAAGCGAGCTACCTGCCGGGGTGGCGATGTCGCAGTGGGCTTTGGCCTGGTGCTTGAAAAATCCAATCGTGAGCAGCGTGATTCCCGGCAGCAAAGATGTGACCCAGATGGAGGCCAACGCGCGGGCCGCGGAGCTCGATCTGGGTTGAGGAACGGTCGTGCGAGTTACCAAAATTTTCGCCAACGGCCGAGCAGCCAGAGCAGAATCAAGCCGACCACGGCGCCGGTGCTGTCGATCATGACGTCGCGAAGGCAACCTTCGCGGGAGGGGACGAAGGTTTGATGGAGTTCGTCGGTCGCGGCGTAGAGGACGGCGACCCACAAGGCTTCGGCTGCCTCGGACCATCGCCAGGGACGGGTGTCTTTCCACGCGGGTTTGCGCCGGGCGCACCACACGAGCAGAGCCAGCACGGCATACTCGCTCAGATGGGCGCACTTGCGTACGGCGAGGACGACGTTGTTGGTGGCGGCGGCGGACAGGTTCGGAAAGAGCCAGTGCAGGAGCGGGCCAATGATGCGCGACGAGTGTTGGAAGGAGGCGCCGTCACCCGAGGCGCTGAAAATCAGCACCATCCAGACGAAGACGGGCACCCAATAGAACACGAATAAACGCAAGTTGCGCACGGCGCATGAAAGCAGGGTTGCGGCGAGTTTCGCAACTTTAATCCAAATCAAATTGCCAAGGACCGGCTTCTCTGGCAGAGAAATGCGCTTCGATGCATGTTAATCTATTCTTATCCCGGGGCTGGGATCAGATAACGAACCATGCCACAAGCCGGATGAGAGTCAGGACCAGATGTTGAAACTAGGTGTTAATATTGATCACGTTGCCACGGTGCGGGAAGCTCGGTATCGCGGACAGGGGCGGGGCGAGCCGGATCCGGTCGCCGCAGCTTTGGTTTGCGAAGCGGCGGGGGCGCATGGCATTACCGCGCATTTGCGGGAGGACCGACGTCATATCCAGGATCGTGATGTCTGGCGGTTGCGGGAGAGCATCAAGACCCGGTTGAACTTCGAGATGGCCAATGCACCGGAGATTGTGGCGATCGCGCTGAAATTAAAGCCGGAAATTGTGTGCCTCGTTCCTGAGCGACGACAGGAAGTCACGACGGAAGGCGGGCTGGATGCGGTGGGGAACCTTGAGGCGTTGACCGAGACGCGCAAACGCATGAACGATGCGGGGATCGAGGTGAGCCTGTTTATCGCGCCCGATCCCACGCAGGTGGAGGCTGCCGCCAGACTCGGCGCGCAGTTTATCGAACTTCATACGGGCGCTTTCGCGGAGCATTTTGATCAGAAGCAGGCGCGAAACCAGGAACTGGAGCGGCTCGTTGCGGCGGCAAAGCAGGCGCACGGCCTCGGGCTCAAGGTCAATGCCGGGCATGGATTGAATTATCAAAACTTGCCGGTGCTGCACCTGGTGCCCCATTTGGTGGAACTGAACATCGGCCACAGCATCGTCAGTCGGGCCATCACCACCGGCTTGTCGGTTGCGGTGAAGGACATGCTCGCGCTGATGGAAACGTATCGGAACTGATGGCCGGTTGGTGAAACTCAAAAGCGCAACATGATTTTAGGCATCGGCATCGATATCATCGAGGTCCACCGCATCCAAGCTTCGTATGAAAAGTTTGGCGAGCGTTTCTTGAACCGCATCCTTCACCCGAACGAAATCGCGTACTGCCTTTCCCACAAAGCGCCGGGGCCGTTTCTGGCTGCGCGGTTCGCCGCCAAGGAAGCGATCTCCAAGGCTTTTGGCACCGGTATCGGTGCGCAGTTGGGGTGGCAGGATATGGAAGTGGTCCGGCGGGAATCCGGGGAGCCGTACGTCGTGCTCCACGGAGACGGACAAAAGCTTTTGGAACAGCGCGGTGCTCGCGTCGTCCTGATCAGCCTCAGTCATACCCAACAGCACGCGTCGGCGGTGGCGATTTTGGAGAGTGCTTAGGAACTCTGTGCCGATCAGGGTGCGACGGTGAGCGGGCCGTCGAAGGTCGTGAGACTGATCACTTCCGTCCGTGCCACGTGGGGGCCATGCCGTTCGCCGCGCGGAGCGAAGAAAAATGCGCCAGGCTGATAGGTGACGCCTGACTCCTCCCATTCACCGGAAAGGATGTAAACCGATTCGTTTGCGAGAGGGTGGACGTGCGCGGGGACGGTCACGCCCGCGGCGAACTTGCGCAGGACGGTGACCCCGCCGGTCGTTTCGTTCTTGTGGAGGACGAGCAACTCGACACCGGCGTAAGGGCCGGGTTGCCATGTTTTATCTTTTTGCAGGGCGACGTAAGGAAACATGGGTCTATCCAAGACCGGCGGTAGGAAATTGCAATGATAAACCCATTCCGATCGGCGCCGTTGGATTGAGCTTCCTTCCAGCGGAGCGAGCGTTTAAGGTGCGACCGTGCATCGGGTGCCGAGATTTATCGTGATCATGGGCGTTTTGCTGGCCATTCCAGCGTCGATATTGCTCATCCATCATTCTCGCAGCCGAGGAGCTCTAACGAGGTATAAGGCCGAATTGAAGGCAAAGGGAGCGAAGCTGACCTTCACGGAACTGGAGATCCCTCCTTCGACAAACTTGGAGCAGGTCAGTTCCAGGGAGATTTTTGCCACCAACACTTTCCCGGCGCCGACCGTGATTCCCAGCGTGATGGAGATGGTGGCAGCGGGGCAAGCGCGGGTTGCCTGGCGGGGTAATTTGCATCTGGCACCTGGGACCGGGGCGAAGTCCGCGGGCCAAGTGGGTTGGGCCGAGTTGGAGAGCCAAAACGAAGGGTTTGCCTCGAAGCTGGAAAAATTCAGGGGGGCCTTGGAAGACCCGGCCCCGGATACAGGGTGGATGTACCAGCGGGCCACGCTCCCTTGGAGGAGGCCGAAGTTTAATTTTGTTTCGGCCCGGGCGGTGGCGCAGGGCCTGCTGAGCATGGAGATTTGCGAATTACATCGGGGGAATCTCCCCGCGGCGGTTACGAATCTGCATGCGCTGGCGGGCATGGCGCAGTTGAATCGAAATGAGCTGACACTCGTCAGCCATATGATTCGGATCGCCATCAGCGATTTGGGATTGCGCGGAACTTGGGAGGCGTTGCAAGCGCCAAATTGGGATGATGAGCAACTGGCCAGGCTCCAGCGGGATTGGGAGCAGGTGAATTTGTTGGAGGCGATCGAACGAGGGTTTCTTGGGGAACGGGCTTTTGGCTCCGCGTTCATGGAGAAAGTTCGCAAGTCGCGAGGCCGGGAATTCAGCCGATTTTTTTCGTTCACTTCCATCGTTCCACCGAGCGGAGCAACGAAGACCAATATTGCCGTGCAGCGGTTGCTCCGAGATCAGATCGTCGCTACAGCTTATCGAGCCACCAGCATGGACGAAGATGAACTGTTCTATCTGAGTCATGTGAGCAGACTGGTGGAGGCAACCGAATCCTTGAAAGCCAACCGGCCTTGGTCCGAGGTGGGCCCGGTGGTTTCGAATCTTTTCACCGAACTCGAAGTGAGCCTCAAAGACGTTTACCATCGCCGGTTCATGGTCAGCCAGATCTCGATCCCTAATTCCATCAAAGCGATCAGGCGCGCGGTGCAGGTGGAAACTCTCCGCAGGTTGACCATTGTGGCCATCGCCCTGAAGCGGTTTGAACTCCGACATGGTCATGCGGCGCCGAGTCTGACCGCGCTCGTGCCTGAGTTTTTGTCCGAAGTGCCGGTGGACCTCATGAGCGCCAGGCCGCTTTGCTACCGGCCAAATGAAGCGGGAAGTTTTATTTTATATTCGGTCGGGGAGGATGGGAAGGACGATGGTGGGCAGTCGGGGAGTGATTTATGGTCCGGGCCGGATGCCGTATGGCCGAGCGCCGCAAGTGAGGAACCTCCGGCGACCGCAGCGAAGGCCATGGAAATTAGATAAGCCGGTTTTTTCCGGCTTGCGGCTGGCGGCGGTCGCGTTAAGAGTCGTGTATGCTAATGTTTCGAGAAAAGATTTCGCCGGAATGGTTGCCGAAGTTGCTGGCCAACTTGCCGGCGGTGTTGGTGGACCACGCCCACCTGGAACGCAAGGCAGCCACGACGGCCATGAATTTGGAGAAATACCGGGACCTGTATCACCGGGTGGAGGACCTTAACGCGATTGCGATCGAAGAATTGCAACATTTCCAACTGGTGCTGGCGCTCTTGAAGCGGCGCGGAATCCCGTTCGGCCAACCTTACCCAAGTCCCTATATCACCGGACTGATGCGTTCCGTCCGCAATGGCCAGCGCCATCAGGCGATTGACCATCTCCTTTCGTGCTCGCTGGTGGAAGGGCGCAGTTGCGAGAAGTTTCAATTCCTGGCAACGGGCTTGGCAAGCATTGACCCGGAGTTGGCGGAGTTTTATGGCAGCCTGGTCGAGTCCGAAGGCAACCATTACGCGACCTATCTGCTGATGGCAAAATCGATTGACGAGGCGGAGACGGATCGGCGTTTGGATTTTTATCTCGATCTGGATGCCAAGCTGATGCGCGAGCCGAATCCGCTACCGATGTTGCATTGAACGGGATGGTGGCCGCGCAAAGTCTTCCGACAGTTTCACTCGACTACTGGCTGCGGACTCGGTAAACCAAACAGCATGGTTTCCGCCATCATCGTCGCCGCCGGCAAGGGCACCCGCATGGGGCCGAACGTGGACAAGCTTTTCCTCGAAGTGGCGGGGCGACCTGTAATTGCCCATACGTGGGAGCGCTTTGCGATGGTGGGTTGCGTCCATGAAATTGTGCTGGTGGTGCGAGATGGAATGCAACCAGCCTTCGAGGAATTGGCGGTGCAATATGACCTGAACAAACCGTTCCGGTTGGTGGCGGGCGGGGACGAGCGGCAGGACTCGGTTTGGAACGGGTTGCAGGCGTTGTCACCGGCGTCCGAGATTGTGGCCATCCAGGACGGCGCACGGCCTTGCACGAGTGAGTTGTTGATCACAGCGACCGTGGCGGCGGCTCGCGGCATGGGGGCAGCCGTGGCAGCTCAACCGGTCACGGACACCATCAAGGAATCAGCCGATGGTAAACTGATTTCGAAGACCTTGGATCGCTCCCGATTGTGGGCGGTCCAGACGCCGCAGGCTTTCCGGGTGGATGTCCTCCGGCACGCGCTTTCGGTGGTGCGCGAGCGGGGGTTGCGGGTGACCGATGACACGAGCGCGTGCGAGTTCATTGGCCAGCCGGTGAAGCTGGTGGCCAGCGCCACACCGAATCCCAAGGTCACGACGCCGGCGGATTTGCCGTACATCGAGCTGCTGCTGCGCAAGGGCGTGTGAGGCACGGGCTAGATGATCCTATCGTCATGAGGAACGGTGTTCGGCGTGGAATTGCTTCACCAACTCGGGATACGCTGCAGTTTCCCTCGTATAGGCCGTTTGGCAGGAAATAGAAGCCCTTTGTAGCCCTGTCGTTATTCCCCCTGAGACTGCCCTGGTCCACACCGTTAAGGCGAGGCGGCTTTTGTCCGGCCTTGGTTGGGGAAATGGGAAAGGCCATGGCTTCCCGAGCCAGACGCTGGAGGGTTGGCGGCCGGAGAAACCGGGCTAACGCCTGCCTTGCAAATTGGGCGGTGCGCATATAATGTCTGCGATAACGATATCTAGGTTATTATGAAAAGACGCTTTATTTACGGTCTGATCGCGATTTTGTTGGTGGCGAATTTAACGGTTGGCGCGCGCATTTATATGCGGTCGGCCCAAGCAGCGGAAAAGGATTCAGCCTACCCGAGCCTCGAACTGTTTTCCTATGTGGTGGAGAAGGTGCGGAAGGATTATGTGGATGGCGGCAAGCTGACGTACCAGGAGCTGATTTATGGGGCGTTGAAAGGAATGATCAACACGCTGGATCCCCATAGCGAATTCATGGAGCCGGTCAAATACGATGAACTCCAAAAGGATACGCAAGGCGCTTTCGGCGGGCTGGGGATCATGATTGAGATGAAGGACAATTATGTGACGGTACTCGCGCCCATGGAGGATACGCCCGGGTTCAAGGCCGGCATTCTTTCGGGGGACCGGATCGTGAAGATCGACGGCCAGAGCGCGGACAAGCTGGGTTTGACGGAGGCGGTGCAGCATTTGCGCGGCGAGCCGGGGACGGATGTGAATATTTCGATCATGCGTCCCTCCACGGGGCAGGTGAAGGATTTGAAGCTGACGCGGGCCATCATCAAGGTGGACATGGTGAAGGACATCAATAACAAGAAGGAATTTCCGCTGGGTGAGGACAAGATTGGATACGTGCGACTGGTGCAGTTCGGCGAGAAGACCAGCGATGACCTCGAAAAGGCGCTCAAGAAGCTGAAGGCCCAGGGGATGCAGGGCTTGGTGCTCGATTTGCGATGGAACCCGGGCGGGTTGCTCGATCAGGCGGTGGAAGTTTGCGAGAAGTTCCTGCCGCGCGGGCAATTGGTGGTTTCAACGGAAGGCCGGAATGCGGCGCAGGACTCCAAACGCCGGGCGATGGGGCGCGGCGATGAGTTGAACGGGATGCCGATGGTGATTCTGGTCAATGTCAACAGCGCCAGCGCTTCCGAGATTGTTGCGGGCTGTTTGCAAGATTTGAATCGCGCCTGGGTGGTAGGGGAGAAAACTTTCGGTAAAGGCTCAGTCCAGAGCATCCTGCCCTTGCAGGATGGTTCGGCGCTCCGGCTCACAACCGCCAAGTATTATACCCCCAGCCATAAGGTCATCCACGGCGAGGGGATCACGCCCAATTCCATAGTGCCGATGACGGACGATGAGGAACTGGCCGTGCTGCTTAAACGCCGGCCGGGACTTGGGGCCATGGATGAAAAGGACCAGGAAAAAATTAGAAATGCTCACGACGCGCAACTGGAACGGGCCGATGACTTCCTCAAGGGAATGTTGATCTATGCGCAGCGCATGCCGGGAAACCAGGAAATCGTCGCAAGGCATCAAAAGGCGGTCGCCAAATAATATTCCCGGGCCGAATCCGGGCATGAGTGCGCGGCGGAACCGAGGCGTTCCGCGGCAACCTGAATCGCTATGACTTTGCTGGCCATTGAAACCTCTTGCGATGAAACCAGCGTGGCGGTGGTGAAGGAAGGGCGGGTGTTGGCCAACGAGGTTTCTTCGCAGATTCAACTGCACGCAGAGTATGGGGGGGTGGTCCCGGAGTTGGCTGCGCGCGAGCACTTGCGTAATTTGCTGCCGGTGGCGCAGGCGGCCTTGGCCAGAGCAGGTATCGACAGCCGGCAATTGGATGCGGTGGCGGCCACGCAAGGTCCGGGTTTGCCCAACGCTTTGTTGGTGGGGTTTAAAGCGGCGCAGGCCATGGCGTTCGCGCTGAGGAAACCCTTTTTCGGCATCCATCACCATGAGGCGCATCTTTACTCGCCATGGATCAGCGGCGATCCACCGAGGGCGGATTTTGATGCCTTCGAGCCCAATGTTTCCCTGATTGTCAGCGGCGGTCATACCATGCTCGTACATGTCGAGTCCGAACTGAAGCATCGGGTGCTTGGTTCCACGATCGATGATGCCGCCGGGGAATGTTTCGACAAGGTGGCCAAGCTGATCGGCTTGCCGTATCCGGGCGGGCCGGAGATTGATTTACTGGCGGGGCAGGGGAACCCCAAAGCTTTCAATTTTCCGCGGCCGATGTTGCGCGAGACGGGGGATGACTTCAGTTTCAGCGGCCTCAAAACTTCGGTGCGCTACTTCCTTCGTGATCATCCCGAGGTGCTCGAGGATGCGCAGAAACTGCGGGATCTGTGCGCCAGCGTGCAGGCGGCCAT